>JAYEOP010000391.1:7317-31351 GCA_034723125.1 Bacteroidota bacterium
AATGTAAAGCTGGATATTTTTGATGCGGAAAGACCTGTTTCCATACAGGTATTCGGACACAAAGAAGAAAGTTTAGTAGAAGCGATTAAAATAATTGAAGAAAAAAATCCCGATATCATAGACCTGAATTTTGGATGTCCTGTAAAAAAAGTTATAAAACACGGAGCAGGAGCAGCAGCACTCAAAGAGCCTGAAAAAATGCTGAGACTTACAAGGGCAGTAGTAAAAGCAACATCTTTACCCGTAACTGTTAAAACACGACTGGGCTGGGACCAAAACTCAATTATTATTCCTGAGCTAAGTGAAAAATTACAGGATACAGGAATAAAAGCACTTGCCGTTCATGCACGAACAGCAAAGCAAATGTATAGTGGTAGTGCAGATTGGAGTTGGTTTAATAAAATAAAAGAAAATCCAAGGTTTAAAATACCTTTAATTGGGAATGGTGATGTTCTAACTCCTGAAGATGCAATGAAAATGAAAACGAATTTTGAAGTTGATGGAATAATGATTGGCAGAGCAACTATGGGCAATCCTTGGATATTTAAAGAGATAAAACATTTTTTTAAAACAGGAGAAAAATTATCGTCTCCATCAATTTCCGAAAAAGTAGATATTTGCAAAAAGCACCTCCTTGATTCCGTAAAATGGAAAGGCGAAAAACTTGCTATTCTCGAAATGAGAAAACATTACAGCCATTATTTTAAAGGCATTAAAGACATCAAAAATTACAGAATAAAACTTACTACAAACAACAGTTTAAATGAAATTTTGGAGTTATTAGAAATTATTAGTGTGAAGTATTCTTGATTTTGTGGAATGCGTGAAATTTTGTACTAAGGACTTGTCAAAAAATAAACTAATCATCTTCACTCGTTCTTGAACCCTTGTTTTGCGGTTTCCGAACCTAATTTCTGTTCTTTCTTCATTCGTTTCTATTGTATTGATAATCTCTTTTATTAAATATTGTAAAACATTCACAGACACACTATTCCCAAATTGTTTATGTGCTTCGGGTATGCTTTTATGAAAAATAAAACTCTCAGGATAACCTTGTAATCTAGCACATTCTCTCGGTGACAATTTCCTTAACTTGTTATCAATTTTATAAATACCTGTTTTTGAACCAACACCGCCACCATAAGCCGATAATGTTATCGAATGTCCTAATGGATGATAAATTCGTTCCCCTTGCCCTCCTTTATTAACTTTCCCTATTTGGATTGGCTTATTAAGTAAATCTATTTCCCCAAAAATATTTTTCGTTGGATTATATTTTTTATAAAATTCAACATCTGTTCTTTCTATAATTTTACCATCTTTTGGACTACTCTCTAAAATATCAGATAAAGCAGAAATTAGTTTTAATGATGGATATGTAAAAGATGTATTGTTAAATTCTGAATTGTTAAATGCAATAATATAAATCCTTTCTCTATTTTGTGGCAAAGCAAAATTACTTGTATTTAAGACTTTATAATGAACTGTATAATTCATTTTATTTAAAGTTTTAATTACAACTTTTAAAGTATTACCATTATCGTGTTTTGCAAAATTCTTTACATTTTCCAGAAATAATACTTTTGGTCTATGATAATTTACAATTCTTGTAATATCAAAAAATAAAGTTCCACGAATATCATCAAATCCTTTTTGCTTTCCAGATATAGAAAAGGCTTGACAAGGAAATCCACCACACAAAATATCGTGTTCTGGAATATCTTTTTCATTAATTTTTGTTATATCTCCAAATGGCTTTAAATTGTGATTTATTTCGTAAATATCCGATACTTTATTATCAATTTCAGATGCAAAAACACATTCTGCACCAAAGGATTTCAAAGCATAATGAAAGCCTCCTATTCCAGCAAATAAGTCAATGAATTTATAATTCTTTAATTTCTTTTCTATTTCTTTTACTTCAATCATTTAATATTTTATTGAAAACAAAAATACAATTTTAATACTCAGGCAAGCTAATGCCATTTATTTTTTTGTAAAGATTAATTGCATATTTATCTGTCATTCCCGAAACAAACATTACAATATTTAATATTTTTTGATAATCTTCATAATTTGTTTTATCAGTGCTAAGATACTGTTTCGGAATAAGTTCTTTTAAAAGTTTGTTCTTTTTATTTTGTGGGTCAAAAACAGCATTTAAAAAGGCATCTAACAAACCGGGAATAACTGTAAATCCTGCTGATTCAATTTCTACAACCACTCTGCTTTTGTATAATTTTTTTACAGAAATATCTTTTATCTCTTTTAATATTTCAAACTGTTTAACACAATCTAACAATGCTGTATCAAAATCTCCTTTTAAAAGTTTATTTTCATTCTCAATAAAAATTTGAGTAACCTCTTTTACAAGCTCACTAATAACTTTTGCTCTCAAATAATTTATTTTTTTCGACTTGTCAAATATTTGATTATATCTTTTTATTTCTTTTCCCCAGTTGTTTTTTAATATTTCTTTAAACAAAGATTCAATTGTGTTAAAATCAATATTTCCAACATGATAGCCATCTTCAAAATCAATAATATGATAGCAAATATCATCGGCTGCTTCTACCAGAAATGTTAAAGGATGGCGGTGCCATCTTTCTGTATCTCCTTTAGCTTTTAATCCTGTTTCCAGTGCAATTTTTTTAAATATTTCCTTTTCACTTTGAAAAATACTGAATTTTTTTTCACTGGCAATTCCTGTTTTTTTTAAATCGGGCAAGCTAAATTTCGGATACTTTGTAAATGTTGCATAGGTTGTGTAGGTAAGTCCCAGCCCACCTGCTATTGATGTTTGTGCTGCCAATGAATTTGCAATCAATCTGAACCCTGCAGCGTTGCCTTCAAAATTTTGTAGATCAGCACTTTCAAACTCATTTAAATTTTTCAAAAATTGTGTATTCTTTTTAAAATACTCGGAAATTGCATCTTCTCCTGCATGACCAAAAGGTGGATTCCCGATATCATGAGCCAAAGCGGCAGCACTTACAACCGAACCAATTTCGGAGGCTGTAATATTATGCTCTTTTTCAATTTCTTTATTGTTTTTTATTATTTCAGTTCCTACAATTGTTCCTAAAGTACGAGCAACCGAAGATGTTTCAAGGCTGTGTGTTAGTCTGTTTCTTACATAATCGGAACCAGGCAAAGGCATAACTTGAGTTTTGTTTTGCAAACGTCTGAATTCTGATGAAAAAACTATGCGGTCAAAATCTTTTTGAAATTCAGTTCTTGTTGAAGCAAATTTATCAATTTTGTTTTCTTTGCCAAGTCTTTTGTGTGATAATAATTTATTCCAATCCATATTTTGCTTTTGATTGTTTTGTTAGAAAATTCGTTAATTCTTTTCAAAAAAATGATGCATCAAATTTATTGATTTTTACTTTGAATTTAATCATTTTCTCTTTTTTAATGAAGCCCAAATTGTTGCTAAAATTATTAATGCACCGCCAATAAAAACTTTTTGATCAGGAATTTCATTCAATAAAATAATTGCAAACACAACACCATAAACAGGTTCGAGTGAAGCAATTATACTTGCTAATTGTGCTTTAACCATCTTCATTCCTTTAATAAAAAGAGTGTGAGCAACAGCCGTAAAAACAACTCCAAGTAACATTAACATAAAAATATTTCCTGCTGTAATTTCAAATTCTATAAAAAATAGAAAGGGAACTAAAACAATTGCAGCAACAGTATCTTCATAAAAAGCAATTGTAAGACTTGAATATTTGTTAATAAATGATTTATTCAAAACAGAAAGAACAGCAAAGGATACTCCTGACAAAACACCCCAGATAACAGCAATGGTAACATTATTATTTAATTTAAATTCAGGAATAATTAACAACACACCTGCAAAAGTGATAAAGGCAATAAAAATATCAAAAAGTTTAATTCTTTGCTTGAAAAATATTGGTTCAATAAAAGCAACAAATACGGGAAAAGTTGAAAATGTCAATAACCCAATTGCTACGGTTGATAATTGAATTGAGTGAAAAAATGCAAACCAATGAAAAGCAAGGATAATTCCCATTGCCGAAAGAATAAAGTAATCCTTTAAGGAGTTTAATTTGAATGAAGTTTTGCTAAAATAAAGTATAACTCCTAAGCTTAAAGAAGCAAAAAGCACTCTTCCCCAAACAATAACAATAGCCGGAAGAGGCAAAAATTTAGCAAACAATCCTGCAAGTCCAAAAAGAAAAACAGCAAAATGAATTTCTACTAAACTTCTGTTTTTTTGATTTATCACAATCGTACTTAATGAATAAAAAATGGGAATTTACGAAAAAAAAATTGGTGCGAATAAAAGATTTCTAAATTTGATAATTGCTTTTTTTGCCGCTAATGAAAGAATAGGGAATTAAATACTTAGTTTTTTTGTCTCGTATGGAAGATTGATAAATTAGTGCATTTTTTAAAAATTATTCCATTAAAAAGTGAATTTCACTAACAGCTTTAATTGCTCTATCGGAAAAGAAATCACTAGAAGGAAACAAACGGAATTTGCCACCATGTTTGCTTTGTGGACGATACATCATTAATGTTTCAGACTGGTCGTTTCTGTTAAATATTTCACTGTAAGTAAAAACAGCCCTGTATCCATCAACTGAAGCAATAATTACAAGTCCCTTTTTTAATGCAGTTTTTGAGAATGGAAAATCTTTAATAAGAATGTCTTTTAAATAAAAACCTGTAAAAGGTAATGTGCTATGAATACCTCTTCCTCTACCGTAAAATATTGTGTTGATAACATGAGAATCCAATTCAATTGGTTTTGAATAAATTGTTTTCAATTTTTCATTTTTGTAAAAAATATCAACTGACGGTGAATAAAGTGTTTTTCTGTGTCTTTTTACTTCAAAGCTTTTTTGATAGGATTTAACAATAATTTTTGTGGGATTGCTAATATTCCTTTCGGTTAACAAATCATTTGCAACAATCAATTTGCTTTCTGTGGGTAATTCCCATAATTCTTTGGTTTTTGAAGGAACAATTCTTCTTACCGAAGTTGCAATTATTATTTTGTGTAAATCAGTAGGATAATAAATTTCTCCCCAGCTTACTCTTACTTTTTCATTTTTATCATTTAATATTTCTACATAAAGATCAACAATCGGACGAAATTCATCTTTATTTTTTTTATCTAGTTTTACATTATTTAAAATATCGTGTAAAGAAAAACCGCTGTACTGAAAAGCTCCGGTAAAGCTATCATTTCCATTTGTCAAAATAGTTTCTTTTACGATAAGGCTATGTTGTTTCAACTTAGTAAAATCAACTTTTACAGTTTTAAGAATTTCACCTGATATTTCTATTTCAGGCATTGTAAATACAGATGTTTTTACATTATCGTAAAAATCATTTGTTGAATCGCTAATGTCAATTTCAATATTATTACTTTGAGCTACTTCCTGCTTGTTATTACAAGAAAACATTATTGACATTGATAAAAACAAAAACAAGACATTAAATATATTATTTTTCATGAATTTTTAAAAATTATAAGTGTTTTGTAAAAATTCAAAGATAGCAATGAGTCAACTTAAACAAGATAAATACAATAAATATTTATTATTTTATTTTCAAATTATCAGTTTTTAATTCTTAAATTTACCAACAATATTTTATACTAAAAAAATTATTTTATGTCCAATAAAAAGAAAAAACTATTTTTGATTGATGCTTTTGCTTTAATTTACAAAGCACATTTTGCTTTTATTCGTAACCCCAGAATGAACTCAAAAGGTAATAATACTTCTGCGATTTTTGGATTTGTAAATTCCTTGATTGAAATTCTTGAAAAAGAAAAGCCTACACACATTGCAGTTGCATTTGATTCCTACGAAGTAACTGAGCGTCAAGTAATTTACACGGAATACAAAGCAAACAGAGACAAACAACCTGAGGATATTACTGCTTCTATTCCTATTATTAAATCAATAATTGAAGCGTTCAAAATTCCAATTCTTGAAGTACCGGGATACGAGGCAGACGATATTGTCGCTACAATTACCAAAAAAGTTCCTGCAGAGGATTTTGATATTTTTATGTACACCCCCGACAAAGATTTTGCTCAGCTTGTTACCGATAATGTTTTTTTGTACAAACCTGCCAGAAAGAAAAAACCATCTGAAATTTGGGATGTCGAAAAAGTGAAAAAAGAATTTGGAATAAAAAGAGTTAATCAAGTAGTGGAAATACAGGGGTTAACAGGCGATGCTGTTGATAATATTCCCGGCATTCCGGGTATTGGTCCTGTAGCTGCAAAAAAATTAATTGCAGAATTTGATAACATTGAAAACCTTCTTAAAAACACCGATAAACTTAAGGGAAAACAAAAAGAATATGTTGAAAATAATGGAGACAAAGCTATTCTATCAAAACAACTTGCAAGCTTACTTACAGATGCACCTGTTGATTTTGATGAAAATAATTGTAAAATAAAAGAATGGGATAAAGATACTTTAGAAACTTTGTTTGCCGAACTTGAGTTTAAAAACCTCGGAAAAAGAATTCTTGGTAAAGAGCCTCAAAAGAAAGAAAGTATAAAAATTACAGAGGATTTATTTGCTGTTCAATATACGGAGGAAAAAGAAAAATTAAAAACAGAAAAGGATTTTGATAAAAAATATATAAACATTGAAAATGATGATGAACTTGAGGAGTTGATAAAAAAGATTATCGAAAGTAAAAAATTTAGTTTTAATATTGAATTCAGTAATTCGCTTATAAAATATACACGCATTCGCAATATTTCATTTTCATTAAAAGCAAACGAGGCATATTATTATAAATTTTCAAGAGATGAGGATTTAGTAAAAAAAAGTTTGAACAAACTCAAGCCTATTTTTGAAAATCATGAGATAGAAAAAATTTCTTTTGATTTAAAATTTACAATTCGTGTTTTTCAAAAATATGGAATTGATATTAAAGGTAAATTATATGACAACACAATAGCCCATTACATTATTGATTCGGGAGCAAAGCATGAATATGAAATTTTAAGTGAGCAATATTTAAATTATAAACCAATAATCTCTGCAAATTTAGATAGCTCCGAACTTCAAAATTACTATTGCGAAAAAGCAGATATTTATCTTCAATTATTTGAAAAACTAAAAAACGAAATTTCTGAAAGCAATAATACAGAATTATTCTTCAACATTGAAAGTCCTTTAATAAAAGTACTTGCCAAAATGGAAAATGAGGGTGTACTGATTGATAAAAAAGCTTTAAATGAATATTCTGTTCTTATTGAAAAAGAACTAAAAGAACTTGAAAAAGGAATTCATAAAATTGCAGGAATTGGTTTTAACATAAACTCTCCGCAACAAGTAGGTGAAATTCTTTTTACCGTAATGAAACTTGACCCAAAAGCAAAAAAGACAAAAAAATCAAAACAATACTCAACAAGCGAGGATGTTTTACAAAATCTGGCAAAAAAACATAAAATTGCAGAATTGCTTTTAAACTATCGTCAACTCAAGAAATTAAAATCAACTTATGTTGATGCCTTACCTGAAATTATTGATAAAGATACAAAAAGAATACACACTACTTTTGATCAAAGCGTAACTACAACAGGACGACTTAGTTCTAAAAATCCTAATTTACAAAACATCCCGATTCGCTCAGAAAGAGGAAGGCATATTAGAAAAGCATTTATTCCAAAAGATGAGAATCATGTTCTTTTTTCTGCTGATTATTCTCAAATTGAATTAAGGGTAGTAGCTCATACAAGTAAAGACAAAGAACTTTTAAATGCCTTTCAAAATAATATTGACGTTCACACAGCTACAGCAGCAAATGTTTTTGAGGTTGAACAAAAAGATGTAACTCCTGAAATGAGAAGAAAAGCAAAAGAAGTTAATTTTGGAATTCTCTATGGAATTTCTGCTTGGGGACTTGCACAAAGACTTGACATTCCAAGAAAAGAAGGGTCGGAAATAATTAATCAGTATTTTGAAAAATATCCGGGAGTAAAAAAATATATTGAGCTATGCATTGAAAAAGCAAGAGAAAAGGAATATGCAGAAACAATTTTTTACAGAAGAAGATATTTAAAAGATATAAATTCTCGTTCTGCAGCACAAAGATCTTTTGACGAAAGAAATGCGATAAACGCTCCAATTCAAGGAAGTGCAGCCGATATTATTAAATTGGCAATGGTAAATATTGATAAAGTTTTTCAGGATGAAAATTTAAAATCAAAAATGATTTTACAAGTTCATGATGAACTTATTTTTGATGTTTATAAACCCGAATTGGAAAAAGTAAAAGAAATTGTTAAAGATAAAATGGAAAATGTAGTGAAACTTGATGTTCCATTAATTATAGACAGTGGTGAGGGAGGAAATTGGCTGGAAGCACATTAAAAAAAAAGAGAAGCTAAAATAGCTTCTCTTTTTTTATTTTTATATTTCTAATTTATATAAAATACCAATCCAAAATTTAATCCAAAGGATGAATATTGGCTACTTCCTCTTAATTCTTTTGTTGGCATATTTGTGTCTTGATTATCTGTTACTTTTAATTCGTCAACATATTCTGTTTTAATAGTTTGGGTATTAAGGTTCGGTAACATATCCGTTCCACCTGCATCATACTTAGTAATTTCTGAAGAATTCCCTTTAATAGAAAGTCCTACATATTGCAATTCAGCAAAAAACCCTAAACTTTCCGATAAAGAATATTGATAACCCACAGCACTAATAAAACCAACAGAAAAAGAGCCGACAGTTTCTCCAATAATATTAGTTTCTGTTCCGCCCACTGTTTTAGTTGTTTCCACTGTAGTTTTGCCCATTACAGGTACAATCACACCAAATTTAGCATAGACAGATTCTGATGCTACTTTAAATTGTGGCATTAAACGAAGCATTTTTGATGATGCCTCACTAAGTTGAGTAAAGCCTGTTACATCAACATCGGCTACAGTTAATTTTGAACCTGATAAATAATTCATTCCTAATTCAAAACCAAGATAATCATTAAACATGAAGCCCGCATTTAGTGATGCATTGGCACCTTGCCCAAAGCTACCATAAATGTTTGTTTCGGTTCCAATATTATCTGTTTTACTACCGATAACATCAGTATTTGCTGCTGCTCCGTAACCCAGACCAACGCCTCCATAAAATTGTGCAGATGAACTTAATGCAATCATCATTGCAAGTGTAAAAATTAATTTTGTTTTCATAAATATTATTTTTTTGGTTAGGCAAATATAATATTTATTTAATAAATGAGGTTTTTGAAATCGTTTTTTAACAATATTTTTTTTAAGGGGGGTTCTATAAATACATTCGCATTAAGATTTTCAGAGTTTTTTATAGACAATGAAAAATTTTGAAGCAAATCGAGATAATGTAAAAATTTTTGAAGAAGTATATAAAAAACTCTGAAAACCCTTTGGGAACAAAGATAACAAACAATCTGACTGCGTTAAAATTTTTCTCAATAGCTACGGCTATTCAGAAAAATTTGTGCCTTGCATCTTATTCATTATCTTTGTTTCTTAAAAGAAATGTATTTATAGAACCCCCCAAAAGCTTTTAACTTTTCACGTCAACTGAAAAATTAACAGCTTCTTTTGCATGAATTTGCATTGTGTTAAATATTGGAATTTTACAGTCTTCTTGTTTTATAAGCAATGGTATTTCAGTACATCCAAGTACAATTCCCTCAGCAGCATTTGATACTAATTCGTTAATAATATTCAAAAATCTTTGTTTGGTTGAATCCTTCATAACTCCAAAACATAATTCGTTATAAATAGCATCATGAATATATTGTCTTTGATTTTTTGTAGGAATTACAACATCAATTCCATGTTTTTCTTTAAATCTTTTTTTGTAAAAATCTTCTTCCATTGTAAACTTTGTTCCAAGTAAGCCTACTGTTTTTGCTTTTCTACTCTTTATTTCCTCGGCTGTTGTATCGGCAATGTGTAAAAGTGGAATTGAAATTTTTTCCTGAATATCTTGTGCAACCTTATGCATTGTATTGGTACAAATCAAAATTATTTCAGCTCCGGCATTTTCAAGTCTTATGGCAATATCAGCAAGGGTATTCCCAAGTTCAGTCCAGTTTCCTAAGTGTTGTAAGTTTTGAATTTCTTCAAAGTCAACTGAATACATTATTATTTTTGCTGAATGTAATTTGCCTAATTTTTCCCCTGTAAGCTCATTAATCAAACGATAATATTCCAAAGTTGATTCCCAACTCATTCCGCCTATTAATCCTATTGTTTTCATAATTAGTTATTTTTTACTTCCTTTTTAATTTTAATTCCTACCGCCATAATTGCAACTGTTTTTGCTTCAGGCATTGCGTTTTTAATTTGAAATTTATATTTACCTTTTTCAGGAAAATTAAAATCATAAAACACAGGGATAGAAATATCCCAAATATCTCCTGCTCCTTTACCTTTAAATTCATGCTCTTTATCCCGAATAGGCAAGGTAATATCTTGCGAAAAAGTATCGGCAGAAGGTGTTAGAATTATTAATTCTACTAACAAGTTATCATACATAAAATGTGTAGCATGGCGTATTTCAAAAGAAATTAAATGAGTTGAAATTGTATCATTTACATCAAAATCAAATTCAATTATCTTTTGTTTATTCCAAATATAATCCTCAATTTTTTGACTTTTATCAAAAACAACATTTTTGTTACATCCCGAAAATAGTATCATTGATGTTAAAATGGATAATGCAAATATTTTTTTCATTTTATTAAAAATTTAAGGTTCTATGTCAAATACTGTGGATAATCAAATTTGCCACAGACTTCGTCTGTCGAAGACATGCAAAAAGAAAAGACTACGTCTGTCAAAGACAGATTACAAAATTACTCTTTTTAAAATTAGTGCTTATAAGAAAACTCATTATTTGCCTACCTGTACTACCCCTTAAATTTCCTAAAGGGAAAAAACCAACTCACTGGGTGTTATGGCATCCTCTTTAGGGGTCATATCTTAATTAAAATATTGCATATAAATTAATTTTAATCTGTGGCTTTAATTTTATTTCACCCACACAAATCAATATAGAAACACTAATTTTTAGCTTCCTTTTTTACTGCTAACCTTTCAACCCACAAAACCCAAAGCAAAAAGATTATGACATAAAATAATGGTCGAGCAACCCAGTCATGTAAAAAATAAAACCATTCAAATTTGTAAATTACAACAGCATATAAAGCAACAATTCTAAAAACGTTTGTAAAATAAATCACTACAAATCCAACAGGAATATACCAGAGTTTCTTTTTCCATGGTCCTGGATAAAGCATAAGCAAACCACCAATTTGATAATATTGCTTCAAACCAGAACAACCCATGGTTACCCCTAAAAGAGAATATTTAGTATGAACAAGATAATCGCCCATTATTACGGTTTCTATTCCTATAACATTACTAACCCAAGCACTTACGTTTCTAAGATTATCTGTTAATATTTGAAATACAGGATTAAGAACATGATGTCCCAATATTTTATAATCAAAAACCCGCCCCCACAATCTCCATAAAAGATGCATACTAAGAATAATTGCCATAAAAATAATTATTTCTTTAAAAGCCTCAAGCTTAAATTTGATAATTAATTTATTGTAATATATTGAAATTCTCTCAAACACTTTTTTAAAACTTTTTTTGGAATAGAAAAAAAGAAGGGGCAAAAATAGTTAAAGAAAGTTTAAAGTAGGTTCTAATAATTCATTTCTTTATTTACCAAGTCTAATATTATTTTAAAGGTGTTCATGATATGCTTCGCAATTCAAGAAACAAATTTAACGAACAAGATGGTTTTTCTGATTTCAAAGACTTTCGTATTTTTGCATTTCGTAAGAAAACAAAAATAATGATGAAAAATACAATTTTTATACTTTTTACAATAATAATATCTCTTTTATCTTTAACGAATTGTAAAAATTCTGAAGAAAAAAAAGAAAATGAAACTGCAATTGACAAAAAATTATCTCATAATTATCTGAGTAAAAAAATCAAACAAATTTCAGATGAAATAAAAAAGCATCCTAATAAGGCTATTAATTATTTTAACAGGGCAAAGCTTTACGAAACAGATAATAAATTAATGCTTGCTATCAAGGATATGGAAAAAGCTGTTAGTATTAATAAAGAAAATTTCAAATATTACAACTATCAAGCAAAGCTATATTTTGATGCAACAAACATAAAAGCTGCAATAAAATCATATAAAAAAAGTATCTCTATAAATAGCAAAGATGATTATGCTTTTATCCGATTAGGTGAAATATATTTGTATCAGGCAAAACCACAAGAATGTGTTGAAAACTTAAATTCCGCATTACGCAGAAATAAATATAATCCTGAGACTTATGCTTTAAAATCATCTTATTATTTGCAAATGAAGGATACAGCAAGAGCAATTTCTAACTTAAGAACCTCTATTGATGTTGACCCGGATTATTTTAATTCTTACCTTGACCTTGGTTATCTTTACAGTTTAAAAAACAATGCTGATGGAATTGTTTACTATACAAATGCTTTAAATTTACAACCCTCAAATACCAAAGTATTGTATAATCGTGCTTTGTTGTACCAAAATATTGACAGCTTTAATAAAGCAATCACAGATTATAAAAAAATTTTAGAAATAAATTCTATTCACAAAAGTGCAAACTACAACTTAGGATATATTTTTTTTCTTAAAGAAAAATATGAAATGGGAATAAAATATTTTACGAAATCAATTTCCGCTGCACCACAATATTATGAAGCATATTTCGGCAGAGCCATTTGTTATGATAGCCTCAACAACAAAGAGAAAGCAAGAAAAGATTACCAGAAAATTCTTTCAAACAAGCCTGATGACAAAATAGTTAAGCAAGCATTGAGTAAATTAAACAATTAATTTTAAATTTGCGAGCTTATTTATTTACCCAATACAATGAAATTGAAATGAAATTAACTTTTCCTGACGGCAACATAAAAGAATTTGAAAAAGGTATTTCGGGATATGAAATAGCGAAATCAATACATCCTCGATTAGCCAAAGAAGCTTTAGGAATAAAGATTAACAACAATATTCAGGACTTAAATATGCCTGTTATTGAAGATGGGGAAATAAATATTTTAAAATTTGACGATGAAGATGGGAAAAAGATTTTTTGGCATTCATCAGCTCATCTTATGGCAGAAGCTACTGTTGAATTATTTCCAAACACAAAATTCGGCATAGGTCCGTCAATAGATAATGGTTTTTATTATGACATAGACTCAGGTGAAAAAGAAATAACACCGATTGAGCTAATAAAAATTGAAAATAAAATGCTTGAGCTTGCAAGGCAAAAAGATAATTTTGTAAGAAAAAAAGTAAGTAAAGCCGATGCATTAGAGTATTATAAAAAAAATGGAGATGAGTACAAAACCGAATTAATAAATGAGCTTGAAGACGGAACAATAACTTTTTACGAATTAGGAAGCTTTACCGATTTATGTAAAGGACCTCATTTATCGGATACTTCTTCAATAAAAGCTATTAAACTTTTAACAATTGCAGGTGCTTACTGGAGAGGTGATGATAATAATAAACAATTAACACGTATATACGGTATTACTTTCCCTAAAAAGAAAATGCTTGATGAGTATCTAGAATTACTTGAAGAAGCAAAAAAACGGGATCACCGAAAACTCGGTAAAGAACTTGATATTTTTATGATATCGGAAAAAGTAGGTTCAGGCTTACCAATGTGGTTGCCAAACGGAGTTATTATTCGTGAAAAACTAATAGAATTTTTAACTAAAGAACAAAGAAAAAGAGGTTATCAGCAAGTTATTTCTCCTCACATTGGCAGAAAAGAACTTTATCAAACATCAGGACATTATGAAAAATACGGAGAGGATTCTTTCCGACCAATTACAACTCCAAGCGAAGGCGAAGAATACATGCTTAAACCAATGAATTGTCCTCATCATTGTGAAATATATAATAACGATCATCATTCGTATCGTGAATTACCGATAAAACTTTCTGAGTTTGGAACAGTTTACAGATATGAACAATCGGGAGAATTGAACGGACTTGTAAGAGCAAGGAGTTTTACTCAAGATGATGCACATATTTTTTGTCGTCCCGACCAATTAAAAGAAGAATTTCTTGATGTAGTTGATATTATTCAAATTTTATTCAGCAAACTTGGCTTTGAAAAATTTACCGCACAGCTGTCTTTACGTGACCCGGAGGATACGAAAAAATATATTGGAAGCGATGAGGTATGGGAAAAATCAGAAAAAGCAATAATTGAAGCCGTTAAAGAAAAAGGATTAAAAACAACAACTGTTATTGGTGAAGCAGCTTTTTACGGACCAAAACTTGACTTTATGGTTAAAGATGCTTTGGGTAGAGAATGGCAACTCGGCACAGTTCAGGTTGACTACAATTTACCCGAAAGGTTTGATCTTACGTACATTGGAGAAGATAATCAAAAGCACAGACCTGTGATGATTCATAGAGCACCCTTTGGTTCAATGGAAAGATTTATCGGATTATTAATTGAACATACAGGCGGTTTTTTTCCATTATGGTTGGCTCCTAAACAGGTTATAATTTTGCCAATTAGCGATAAATATATTAATTATGCAAAAAAAGTTTGGAATTATTTGAATAATTACGAAATTCGCACCTCAATTAATACTAGCAAAGAGAAGATAGGGAAGAAGATTCGTGATGCTGAAATGAAAAAAACTCCTTATATGCTTATTGTTGGAGAGAAAGAAGAACAAAGCAATCAGGTTTCTATAAGGAAACATAGAAGTGGCGATTTGGGAACAAAAGACCTTGAAAGTTTTGTTAAAGAAATTTTAAAAGAAATTGAAAACTAATTAAAGGAGGCTATTATAGTCATTAAAAGAAGAAAACGATTTGTTCCAAGAGAAAAAAAATTGGAATATCAGTACAGGGTAAACAGTGAAATTCGTGCAGATAGAGTTAGAGTTGTAGGAAAAAATGTAAATGAAGGTATTTACACCAATTACGAAGCTCAAAAGATGGCCGAAAATCAAAGTCTTGATCTCGTAGAAATATTTGGAAAAGGCGATATTCCTGTTTGTAAGGTTATTGATTTTGGGAAATTTATTTACGACCAAAAGAAAAAGATAAAAGAACAAAAGGTAAAAAGTCATAAAACTGTACTAAAAGAAATAAGATTTGGACCCAATACTGATGATCATGATTATAAATTTAAACTTAATCATGCTAAAAAGTTTTTAGATGAAGGTGCTAAGCTTAAGGCTTATGTGCATTTTAAAGGAAGAACAATAGTGTATAAAGAAAGGGGTAAAATATTACTTTTGAAATTTATACAAGACCTTGAAGAATATGGGACAGTTGATCAGATGCCCAAAATGGAAGGTAAAAGAATGATTATATTTATTACACCAATAAAAAGTAAAAAATAGAACGATGCCAAAAATGAAAGTAAAATCCGGAGCAAAAAAAAGATTTAAAATAACCGGATCAGGAAAAATTATAAGACGGAAAGCTTATCATAGTCATTTATTGAGAAAGAAGTCTCATGTTCAAAAGAAAAATCTGACAAAAGATACCGTACTTCATAAAACAAATGAAAATAACATTAAAGATTGTCTATGTCTTTAATTTTTAGAAAAATCTAAAAGATAATAAAATGCCAAGATCAACAAATAAAGTAGCTTCTAAAAAAAGAAGAAAAAAAATAATAAAGCAGGCAAAAGGCTATTACGGAAGAAGAAAGAATGTTTATACAGTAGCTAAAAATGCTGTAGAAAAAGGACTTCAATACGCATATAGAGATAGAAGGACTAAAAAAAGAGTATTTCGTTCTTTGTGGATTCAAAGAATAAATGCTGCTGTTCGTCCTCATGATTTATCTTATTCAAAATTTATTCATCTTTTGGATGAAAATAATATTGATATTAACAGAAAAACTCTTGCAGATTTAGCAATGAACGAGCCCGAAGCTTTTGATGCAATAGTTAAAAAGGTTAAGAAATAGTTATTCTTATAACAATTAGCTTGTTATAAATTCCCCATTTTATTTAAAATCAAAATTGTACATTTGTGCAATTTTGATTTATTATTTTATGCCTAAAGTTAAACTTATATCCTCAAAAACTCTTTTTAAAAAATTCGTTGGTGTTGACGAACTTCATTTTGAATTAATTGAACAAAAAACAAATATTAGAAGATTTGTAGTAACTCGCCCTGATGCTTCTGCAATATTAATTTTTAATAAAAGCTCAAATAAAATTGTTCTTATCAGGCAATTTCGTGCAGCTGTTTTTACTAAAAATAATGACGGCTTTGTTTGGGAAGTTCCTGCGGGTGTAATTGAAAATAATGAATCTGCCGAACAAACAATTATCCGTGAAACACTGGAAGAAACGGGTTATAAAATTTCTTTACCAAAACATCTTAGCACTTTTTTCCCTTCTTGCGGTTTGTTAAACGAAAAGATTCATCTCTTTTATGCTGAAGTTGAAAACAAAGATAAAATCCAAAAAGGTGGAGGTCTTGATAGTGAAAATGAATACCTTGAAGTTGTTGAATTCCCCGTTGAAAAAGTATTTGAAATGCTTGAAAAAGGTGAATTTATTGACGGAAAAACTCTGCTTTCAATTTTTTATTTTAAAAATTATCTAAATAGTGCCTCTAAGAAAACTATCAAATTTTATGATTTCTAAGATTTTTGATGAGATTTTTATTTTTTGAGACGAGGCGATGCCTTAGCATCAGTGAGTTGAGAAAGATAAAAATATCGCAAAAAGATAGGAATCTAATTTTGCAGAGTTTTCTTAGAGACACTAAATAGGTAAACTATCAATATCGAGTCCGGGAATATCGGGCAAACTTCCTTTCAGACTTTCCTTTGTTTCTTTTTTCCCTTCTTTATCGCATTTAGCAATTGTTTCGTTTAATGCTTTTACGAGTTTTTCTTCGAGGTCTTCCTTAGCAGCAGGAACAAGCATATTTTCGTTTATCTCAATTTTTTTTATTTCTTTTGTTGCTGTGGCATATACTTTTATAAGTCCGTCTTCTGTTTCGTGGATGATTTTTATAAATTGAAGCCTTTCTTTTACTTCCTTCATTTTGTCTTTTATTTCCCCAAGTTTTCCTATCAGTTTAAAAGCATTTAACATAATTGTAGTATTTTTTATTTTCTACAAAAATACAACTTCTGTTATCATTTATTCTAATTTTGCAGTTGTTATGACAAAAACAAAAAGACTTTTTCTTGCACTTCCCGTAAATAAAGATATCAAAAATCAATGCAATTCTTTCGTTGAGAAACAAAATTTATCAAACGTAAAATGGGTAAAAGAAGCTAATTGGCACATAACACTTATTTTTATTGGTGAGTTTCAGGAAGACAAAATTCCTTTGCTGACAAAACATTTGGCTACATTTTTTCAAAACATCTCTCCTTTTAAAATTGGCTTTAACAACTTTTTTTATATTCCAAATCAAAATTCGCCACGAATGATCTGGGGTGAATTTTATCATAGTAAAGAGTTTGATATTTTTGTTTATGAAACGTTTATAAGATTGAAAACCTTTTATAAAAAACAAGATATTCCTTTTGATATAAAAATTAGAAAAAGGAATAAAGCCCACATTACTCTTAGTCGCCTGAGAGAAAAAAATGTAAAATACCCTACACTTATTACTCAAGATAGTTTTAGAATCAATCAAAATATTGAAAGTTGCCAACTTTATGAATCGAAATTAATGCACAATGGAGCCGAATATTTTTTGCTACATGAGTTTCGGCTTGGTTCTTAAAATTTCATTAAATCTTTCCCAATATCCCTTCTATAATTTTTCTTTTCAAATGAAATGTTTTCAGCATTTTTTAAGGATAGCTGTACTGCTTCCGATAATGTTTTTGCAAGTGAAGTAATTCCCAAAACACGTCCTCCGCTACTAAGTATTTTATCCCCTTCTGCTTTTGCTCCGGCATGAAAAACTATGCTGTCTTTAACTTTTTCAAATCCTGTGATGACTTTTTCTTTTTCATAACTTCCCGGATATCCGCCAGACACTAGCATAAGTGTAGCAGAATAATCTTCTACAAATTGAATTTTCTTTGGTTTCAATTCTCCTTTTGCGGCATCTTTTAATAAAGGTAAAATATTTTCATCAATCCTTGGAAGTATCACTTCTGCTTCCGGGTCGCCTAATCTTACATTGTATTCAATTACATAAGGATTTCCGCTTACGTTCATCAATCCGAAATACACAAATCCTTTGTAATCAATTTTATCCTTTTTTAAACCGGCTATTGTCGGTTCAATAATTTTTGTTTTAACCGTGGTCAAAAACTCCTCAGTAGCAAATGGAACAGGAGATATTGCACCCATTCCACCTGTATTAGGACCTGTATCTCCTTCACCGATTCTTTTGTAATCTTTTGCTTCAGGTAAAATAACATAATTGTTTCCATCAGTAAGTACAAAAATAGAAACTTCAATTCCATCAAGGAATTCCTCAATTACTACCTTTTCTCCTGCCTCTCCAAATCTGTCATCAAGAAACAACTCTTCTAAAGCTTTTAAAGCTTGCTCTTTGCTTTCTGCTACTGTAACGCCCTTGCCTGCTGCAAGTCCATCGGCTTTTACAACAACAGGTATTTTATGTCTCTCCAAATATTTTTTTGCTTTTTCGTATTCCTTTTTTGTAAAACTTTGATATGCCGCAGTAGGAATATTATGTTTTATCATAAATTTTTTCGCATATTCCTTACTTCCTTCAAGTAATGAACCTTCTTTTGATGGTGAAAGAATTAAAACATCTTTCAACTTTTTGTTTGCTTTAAAAAAATCATAAATTCCCTTAACAATTGGAGCCTCAGGACCTACAATTACCAATTCAATTTTACTTTGCAAAACAAACTTTTCAATTGCAGAAAAATCTTCAGGATTTAGCTCTACATTTTCTCCCAAAGAAGCTGTCCCTGAATTTCCCGGTGCTATAAAAATTTTATTTTGATTGCTGTCTTTTGCTATTGCCCAACAAATTGCATGCTCTCTTCCACCTCCACCTAATACTAAAATATTCATTCCAATTGGTTTTTTATTAAAAATAAATTTCATACAAATTTCGTTTTTATTATTGAAATTCCCTGAATTTTCTGATAAAAATATGCTAACTTAGTTTTTAAAATATTCTTTTCTGTTTATTAATAATTTTTCATTTCTTTTGTAGTTCAAAAAAATCAAACAATTATCGTATAATCTTTTATTAAAAATATAAATATGACAAAAAATAAAATTAAATATTCAGTAAGTCCTGACGGAGAAAAATTTGAAATACCTCAAAAAGAAGAATATAAAAGCGAATTTGAACGTGTAGAAAAATTAGCTAAAAAAGCACGTAAGGAAGGAAAAGAAATTGTTGCTGTAATGGGTCTTGGATTCGTAGGTGTTGTAATGGCTGCAATTGTTGCTGATACAGAAGACAAAAACAACAAATCAAGTAAATTTGTAATTGGAATTCAAAGACCAAGTGCAAGAAGTTTTTGGAAAATTCCTATTTTAAATCAAGGAGTATCACCTGTAAAAGCCGATGACCCCGAAGTAGATGAATTAATACAACGAACAGTTAATGAAAGAAAAACATTTGTATCAACATATAATAGTGATTGTATAAAACTTGCCGATTCCGTAGTGGTTGATGTTCAATGTGATTTTATAAAAAATGACCTTGGTAACATGAAAACAGGTGAGGCGGAAATAACAGCACTTGAGGCAACCATAAAAACCATTGGTTCAAAAATGAAACCTGAGTGTATGGTTTTAATTGAAACAACAGTTGCACCGGGAACAACGGAACTTATTGCATGGCCAATATTGAAGAAAGAATTTAAAAAACGAAATATCAAATCCGTTCCAATTCTTGCTCATAGCTTTGAAAGAGTAATGCCCGGCAAAGAATATGTTTCAAGTATTCGTGATTTTTGGCGTGTTTGTTCAGGTTGTAACTTAGAAGCAAAAAAACGTGTAGAAATATTTTTACATGAAGTATTAAATACAAAAGACTTTCCGCTAACAGTGATGGACAGACCTATTGAGTCGGAAACTACAAAAATTGTTGAGAACTCATATCGTGCAACAATTTTAGCTTTTCTTAACGAATGGAGTTTGTTTGCAGAAAGAAACGGTGTTGATTTAACAAAAGTTATTAAAGCCATACAAGTGCGACCTACTCATAGCAACATAATGTTCCCCGGACCTGGTATCGGTGGTTATTGTTTGCCTAAAGACGGTGGACTCGGTTATTGGGCTTACAAAAATATTTTAGCATTTGATGACGGTGATAAATTATTTAAAATAACACCTACGGCTATTGACATCAATGACACAAGAGCATTGCATGTTGCTGAATTAACAAGAGATGCTTTACGAAATCTTGACAAGTATATTTCAGGAAGCGAAGTATTGGTTTGTGGTGCAAGCTACAGGCAAGATGTTGGCGATACAAGATACAGTGGAAGCGAAATTCTAACAAGAAGAATTCGTGAAATGGGTGCTGATATTAAAGTACACGATCCTTATGTTGACATTTGGTATGAGCTTGAAGAACAAGATACTTATTATCCTCCCGAGCATTCATGGAAAAGATTTTTTAGAAATCAAGAACCTTTAAAAGACATTCATGTTCAAAAAGATATTAAAGAAGCAATTCATGGAGTTGAAGCATTAATTCTTGCAGTACCTCACGAAGAATATTTAAATTTAAATCCTGAGGATATTGTGAAATGGGCTGGTAATTCAATTGCAATAATTGATTGTTTCGGTATTCTTACCGATGAAAAAATAAAACGTTATTTTGAACTTGGTTGTGAAGTTAAAGCTCTTGGCCGTGGACATATTCAGCATATTAAAAAAGAAGTAATAAGGGGGTAATTTTATATCCCTAAAGTATTAAAAAATACAATGTCTTTTAAAACTGCATATTATTGAGGTTGTGCTATTTAGGTGTAATTGCAAATTATACATCGTGATGGAGCAAAACAAGAAAAGGGAATTGAAAAGAACGGAAAAAAAAGAATATCAACACTTATACTAAACCGCCATCAAGATACTGAAAATAAAACATTTCTTTTCGCCCTGTTTTTATTCAAAAAATTATTCCGTAGCTATGGCTATGCAAGAATTTTGTGAAGAAAAACAAAACAAAAATAATTTATTTTCTTAATCAGCATCTTAATAGCGGTTTAGTATTATAACTTATCTTTTAATCTGTTTTTATCAATTCTAGCTTTTTTGTATTGCCAAACTTTTGCTTCACTTTTGAGCCTTATACCATCAACGTCAAGGATTGTACGAATTGTATAATTTGTTCCTGTGTATATTTTTATCGGTTGAAATATTACTTTGAATTTTTCCTTTTTCCCTGCTTTTACAAATATGAATTTTTGTTTTCTATACTTGCCTTTGCTATAAACATATATTTTGGATTTCATCAAAGGTTCTGCATATCTTTTCCCTACAGAAAAAGCTCCTACCAATTTGAATTTTATATCTTTATCTGTATTGTTCTTTATAAAATATTCTACCTCTTTAATTGTTCTTCCTTTGGTGTAAGTTACTTTTTTTGAGATACCGTTAAAAGATATTTGGGAAGTATCAATTTTGTTTTTTTGTGAAAATGCGTTGAACTGAATTAAAAGTGCTGTAACAATTATTAATGTAATTATTTTTCTCATAACTTATAATTTCAAATTTTATAATCAATAATCATACTTATTTTTCCAAAAGTTTTTTAGCCTTTTTCTTATTTCTTCTTCGCGTTTATTTTGTCCGGGGTCATAGAGTTTAGTTCCTTTTATTTTGTCAGGTAAAAATTCAATGTCAACAAAATTTCCTTTGTGTGAATGAGCATATTTATATCCCTTGGAATAACCCATTTCTTTCATCAATTTTGTTGGAGCATTACGCAAATGCAAAGGAACAGCAAGGTCTCCACTTTTTTTTACTGTAGCTATTGCTTCGTTTATTGCCATATAGGAAGCATTGCTTTTGGGCGAAGTAGCAAGATAAATTGCCGTTTGAGAAAGTATTATTCTTGCTTCAGGCATTCCTATTACATCAATTGATTGAAAACAACTATTTGCAAGCAAAAGAGCATTGGGATTAGCATTTCCAATATCTTCCGAGGCAAGTATTATCATCCTTCTTGCAATAAATTTAGGGTCTTCTCCACCTTCAAGCATGCGTGCAAGATAATACACACTTGCATTGGGGTCGCTTCCTCTCATTGATTTTATAAAAGCCGAAACAATATCATAGTGTTGCTCAGCTTTTTTGTCATAATCCGAAATTTTTGATTGTATAGTTTTCGTTACCAAATCATTAGTAAAAACAATTTTATCGTTATTTGATTGACTTACAACAATTTCAATAATATTTAAAAACTTCCGAGCATCACCCCCCGAAATCCTCAGCATTGCTTCCCATTCTTTTATCTCAATATTTTTTTCTTTTAAAAATTCATCTTTTGAAATAACATTTTTGGCAAGTTTTTTAAGGTCTTCGCTTTCAAGTTCTTTGAGAGTAAAAACCTGACAACGTGAAAGCAAAGCAGAATTTACCTCAAAAGAAGGATTTTCGGTTGTAGCACCAATAAAAATAATATGTCCTTTTTCAATTGCTCCAAGCAAAGCGTCTTGCTGTCCTTTATTAAAACGATGGATTTCATCAAGAAACAAAATAACACTGCTTGTTCTTCTTCCTAAGTCAATAATTTCTCTCACTTGCTTAACACCAACCTGAATAGCACTCATTGAAAAAAATTGAATATTCAGTTTTTCAGAAATAATCGAAGCGAGTGTTGTTTTACCTACTCCGGGAGGTCCCCAAAACACCATTGAAGGAATGTTCTTTTTCTCAATTGCCTGACGCAAAATAGCACCTTCTCCTACGAGATGTTTCTGACCGATAAAATCATCAAGACTTTTGGGACGCATCCTATCTGCTAATGGTTTCATTTATAATTTTTTACTTTTCTATTATTTTTTTATTCTAAAATTTTCTTATAAAAATCCGTTTTCTTAATGTAGTCTTTTACTTCTTCAGGATTTTTATTTTTTTGAAAAAGATATTCGGGGGCAACTTTAACTTTTACATCTAAAAGCTTAATAAAATAAACTCTTCCTCCATGTTTATACTTATCCAAATTCTGAAAATAAACTTCATCAATTGCCTTATCAACGATTGTTTTCAACTCATCTTTATCATATTTCTGCTTAAGCAATCTTAGGGTTTTTTCAACTAATTCGGAATAATGAAGAATAGGTAATGCCGCAGGTTCAAGCACTAAAGGAAGTAAAACCTTTAGTGCCGAATCGCTTTTGTTGATTTTTAAATAATATTTTGAATACAGAAGTGATAAGCGTATGTCTTCTTGAAGATCTCCAGTACCACAGCCATACCAATATCTGTAATATTTATCTGCATTTACAATGTTCTCAAATGCAGAATTCCAGTTTTCTCTTTCTAAAGATATTTCAGCTAAATATATAAATGCTTCATGTTGTATTGACAGCATTCTGTCTGACTTTAAAAAACTTGCACATTCAGTTTGCAAATAATTACATTTTGAAAAATCAAATAAAGTTTCATCATCAGGATAATCTTTGATTTTTATTAATTCATTAAAAAAACGTTCAGCTTTCTTATATTTCCCAACTTTTAAGTAGGAAATACCAATTGATAATTTTGCTTCTTCATTCAATTGATGCTCAGGAAATTTTGAAACAAAACGTTTTAAAATTCGTGCTGATTTTTTAAATTTTCCTTTACAATGTGCCTTTGATGATTCTTTTAGGTATTTACAAGCCTGAGATTCACTACTTTGTGCAAATACATTTGACACAAAGAACATAAAAATTATTACTTTTAAAATTTGTTTCATTTCTTTTTTTTCTTATATGTACATTCAACTATCAAAAGGTAAGCAAAAATCTTTAATTTATTTTTACAAAATCAACTATTGCC
>JAYEOP010000392.1 GCA_034723125.1 Bacteroidota bacterium
ACTTTATTTCAATATGTTGCAAATTTATTAGTTAACACTACACTATAGCACAAAAAAAACCTAATAACTAACTGATTATTAAATATATATTTTTTTAAGTTTTTTTCTGTGGAAAACTCAAGTTAAAATTCATTAATTAGTACCTCTGAGAAAAAAAAAAAAATTCTGCATATCCTCCGCTCATCCCTTTGTCCCCTAAAAATGATGCCATCACACTCAGTGAGTTGGGTTTCCCCTTAAGGAAATTTATGGGGTACAGCTAGGCAAATAATGAGTTTTCTTATAAGCACTAAGCACTAATTACAAAAAGAGTAATTTTGTAATCTGTGAATCAAATTTGATTACCCACAGTATTTGACATAGAACCATTTTATTCTAAAAAAATACTTTTTACGATCGTGGATGAAAAGTAGAGATTGTTTCTTTCAAATAGCTAGAATCCAAATGAGTATATATTTCTGTTGTTGTAATTGAAGCATGCCCGAGCATATCCTGAACAGCTCTTAAATCTGCTCCTCCTTCTACAAGATGAGTTGCAAAAGAATGTCGAAAAGTATGAGGACTTATCAATTTTTTTATTCCGGCTTTTGCACTAAGGTCTTTTATTATCAAAAAAATCATTACTCTTGTTAGCTTTCGTCCATTTCTGTTTAAAAATACAAATTCTTTAAATTCCTTTTTAATATCCAAATGAGCTCTTACTTCTTTAATGTACTGCTTAATATATTTTTTTGAATAGCTTCCTAATGGTACAAGCCGTTCCTTATTTCCCTTTCCAATTACTTTCAAATAACCTTCATCAAAATACAATCCTGTCATTTTCAAATTCACTAATTCCGAAACACGCAATCCACAACCATACAAAACTTCAATTATGCATCTGTTCCTTTGTCCTTCAGGAGTGCTGTGGTCAATAACTTCAATCATGTTTGTAAATTCTTCATATTCTAAAACTACAGGAAGTTTTCGTCCCAGTTTAGGCATATCAATTAAATCAACAGGATTTGTTTTTACTACTTTTTCATAAATCAAATAATTGAAAAAGCTTTTAATTCCTGACATTATTCTCGCTTGTGAATTTGCAGATAAGCCAATATCATTTATCCAAAATATAAAATCTCTAAGATGTTTTTTATTTATTTTTTGAATGCTTACTCCAATAGTGTTTTCATCAATAAAAAGAAAAAGTTTCTCAACATCTGTAATATAAGCTTCAACTGAATTATTTGACAATCCTTTTTCGAGTTGAAGAAAAACTTTATATCCTTTTACGTAAGAGTTCATAAAACTGTTTCAAAAAATTTCCATCAAAACTACAATCAAAAAAATATTTTTAAATTTAAATTTATGCACAAAAAAAACCATATCCCTTATTTTTCAGAAATATGGTTTTTTTTATTAGTGTGAGTTTTTATAAATTTTCCAAGAAATAGTTTGTCATCATAGTATTTAAATGATGGCGTGCTTTACCTCTAATTCCGTGCTTTTGACCCGGATACACAAAGTAATCAAATTGAACACCTTCATTAATACATGCTTTTACAAATTGAATAGTATGTTGCCATACAACAGTTTCGTCTGATGTACCATGAATGACCAATAAATCCCCTTTCAGATTTTTTACATGATTTAGAAGATTTTCTTGTTCATAACCTTCAGGATTTTTTTCAGGTGTATCCATGTATCTTTCTCCGTACATAACTTCGTATAATGACCAATCGATAACAGGTGCACCTGCAACTCCAACTTTAAAAACATCAGCTTGCTTTAACATAAGAGAAATAGTCATGTATCCACCATAACTCCATCCATGAACTCCAATTCTATCAGCATCAACAAAAGATTTTGTTTTAAGAAATTCAATGCCTTTCATTTGATCTGCTATTTCATGATTACCCAACTTGCGAAAAACTTTTTGTTCAAAAGCCAGTCCTCTGTTTGGTGAACCGTGATTATCAAGGGTAAAAACTATGTAACCTTTTTGTGCCATATATCTCAACCAAATAGATGCTCCGTATCCCCAACTATTTTCAATCATTTGAGCATGAGGTCCTCCATAAACATAAACAATAACAGGATATTTTTTAGTTGCATCAAAATCAATAGGTTTTATCATCCTGTAGTACAAATTTACTCCGTCATCAGCTTTTATTTTTCCGGAAGTTATATTTCCAAGTTTGTAATCTTTTAATGGATTGTAATTATTATAAATCGTTCTGATTAACATACCATTAATATCCACAAGATTTATTTTGTGAGCAACAGTTGAGCTACTATAAATATCTAACAAATACTTTCCGTTATAACTTAATTGACAAGTATGCACACCTTCATCCATGGTTAACTTAATAACCCTCATTGTTTTTAGATTAATTGAATAAATGTGTTTTTGTAAAGAATAATATTCATCAACAGCTTTATAAATTATATTTTCTTCTGTTTCATCAAAACCGACAAATTCAAGGATATCATATTCTCCTTCAGTAATTTGCTCAATCATTTCTCCATCAGTATTGTAAAGGTATAAATGGTTATAATTACTTCTTTCGCTAAACCAAATAAATTGATCAGCTTTTGTTTTTAAGAAATACAATCCATGCTCGGGTTCAACATACTTTTTACTTTTTTCTTCAAAAAGAGTTTTTACAAGTTCTCCTGTTTTTGCATCATATTTATTGAGCTTTAAATGGTTTTGATCCCTGTTCAATTCAGCAATGTAAATAAAGTTTTCATTGGGTCCCCATGTTATATTTGTAAGGTATTTTTCTTTATCTCCTTTTGTTTTTAAATAAATCGTTTTCTTATCCTTCAAACTATAAATTCCAAGTTGTACCTCTTCACTTTTCATCCCTGCCATAGGATATTTCACTGTTTTATTTTCCGCAACTCTTTTGTCAAAATTAATAATTGGATAATCGGAAACCATATTTTCATCTTTTCTGTAGAATGCAAGGTAATGACCATTAGGTGACCAAAATGTTCCTTTTGTAATTCCAAACTCACGCCTGTGAACAGATTGCCCATCAACAAAAGTCTCATCATCAGTAACTTTATATCCTTTTTCATTAGCTTCAGAAATATATAAATTGTTAGCAACCGTATAGGCTATAGCAAAGTTTGCCTTGCAAAAATCACTATTTTTACCTTTAGTGTCACAGCAATTTCCTACAGTAATATTATTGCTTTTAAGGTTATAAATTAAAATTTCATCCTCAAGCTGAAACCTGAATTCATTCTCTGAAATCCAGTGTATGTAAGGAAATTTTTTCAGTTTTGTTTTTTCTAATTTTTCAAGACCCTTATTTATTTTTTCAAGGTCAAGAATATCTTTGTGCTTATCTTTTTTTACTTTTCCTTGATATAAAATATCGTCTTTTATAAAAGTATAGGCATCCTCTCCTTCTTGCCATTGTAGCTGTTTCATTTCCTTAATTATCCTGTAATAATGTGGATAAAGGAGATAATTTGAAGTTACATCATCCATAGTAAGCAGTTTTTCCTGAGAAAAAGAGCTGAAAGAAAGTGCTAAAATTAGCCCTATCGTAAAAATAAAAGTATTGCTTTTCATTTTTAATAATTTTAATTAACAAATAATTAATGTATCAAAATTAAGTGATTTATTTAAATCTTTAAAAATTATTTTAATAATATTTATTGTGAATTTTATTTTAAAGTATTACGGGATGTTCTATTGTCTTTATTTTGGTTCTATGTTGATTTGAGTGGGTAATCAAATTTGCCACAGATTCACAGATTAGAAAAAGAGTAATTTTGTAATCTGTGAATCTGTCTTCGACAGACATAGTCTTACTTCTTTATTACTCAAGTTTCGCATAATAATTCTGTGTGCTAACATATACTTCGACTGGTCATAATTTGAGCTTTGGTACTACATTTAGCGTATTGAATATTAATTGTTTACACAGTATAGCAAAACGCAGTTTATGATCGCTCTGCATATATCTTATTAGAATAATGCATGTAAATTAATTTTAATCTGTGAATCTTTGGCTTTAATATCCCCCCCCCCACTCAAATCAACATAGAACCTTATTTTTTTTATCGCTAACTTATTTCGCAGCATTTAAAATATTTATCACGTCCTCTTTTTTTAAAAGTTTAATATTTCCTGTAGCACCAAAAATGACAACACCTTCTGCTATTTTTTCAATAAGATTATTATCCAAATCAATACCTACTTCGCTTAAATGTTCGGGGAATCCCTGTGATTTAAAAAATTCGGTAATTTTATCAATGCATTTATTTGCAATTTTAAATTTGTCATTTCCCTGTATTTCCCAGACATTTTTTCCAAGGGCAACAAATTTATCAACTGTATTTTCGTCAAGAATATACCTCATCCAATGTGGGGTAATAATTGCTAAACCCGCACCATGAGTAAGTTCAAAATAAGCACTTACAATATGTTCAATAAAATGAGTTGCCCAATCTCCTTTTTTTCCAAAACTTAATAATCCATTTAAAGCAAGGTTGCTTGCCCACATTATATTTGCTCTTGCATTATAATTATCAGGCTCTTGCAAAACTGTATCTCCAAATTCAATACAAGTTTTTATTATCGCCTCTGTAAGCCTATCCTGAACAAAAGTATCTTCAACAGCAGAAAAATATTGTTCAAAACAATGACTCATAATATCAGATGTACCTGCTGCCGTTTGATATTTGTTTACACTAAAAGTATAAACGGGGTCTAAAACAGCGAACTTAGGAATAAACAGTTCAGTTTTATAAGGTAATTTTTGATTTGTTTTTTCATTTGAAATTACAGAATTTGCATTCGCCTCTGATCCTGTAGCAGAAATAGTAAGTACAGCACCTATTGGCAATGCATTTTTTGCAACTACTTTGCCCATAAAAAAATCCCAAGGATCTCCATTATAAAATACTCCAATAGAAACTGCTTTTGCACAATCAATTACACTCCCTCCTCCTACTGCAAGAATAAAGTTAACATTATTTTTACGGCAAATTTCAATTCCTCGTTTTACAGTTTCAATTTGAGGATTAGGTTCAATATTGGATAACTCAACATAATCAAATGAATTATTTTTCAATATTTTAATAACTTCATTATATATTCCATTTTTTTTTATACTTCCACCTCCATACGCTAATAAAATTTTGCTTCCATATTTTTTTATTTCATCACTTATTTTACTAATTTCACCTTTGCCAAAATATACTTTTGTAGGTGTAGAATATTTAAAATTTATCATAGCAACAATTCATTTTTATTAAAAATAAGAAAAAAATCTTACCTCAAAAGTAACTTTTCTATAATAAAAAACCCAATTTTTTTAATAAAATAAAATAAATAGGAAGTAATTTTAGAAAATATATCAAGCATAAATCAGGCGTATCTTGCTGTTTATCTGTTTGTTAGTTTATTTCTTGTTATGCATATTATTATTTATAAATTTTTTTTACAAAAGTTTGGGAATTTTCAATTTTTGTAGTACATTTGACAAAAATATTTTTCAAAAAACATCAAGGAGGTATCAATGACAAAATTTATACAAGTTAAATGTCCACATTGCCATGCTTTTTTAAAAGATACAAATGTTCTACTTGATAAGAAAGAAAGTATCAAGATGAATATAGAACATAAAGGAAAAAAGGGTAGCATTTGGCTAAGTTCAAAATATGGCAGTGAAAAATTTACAACCGATCTTAATATCAAAACAAATGAAATTGTAGATTTTTCATGTCCTGTTTGTGGCAAAAGTTTAACCACAGATGTTGAATGTGGTAGATGCCATGCTCCTATGGCATCCTTTCATCTTTCAAATGCAAGGATTGTAAATTTTTGCACCCGAAAAGGATGTAATAACAATGTAATTGGCGAGCTTCATACAGCAGAAGATGAACTTGAATTACAACCAAAACCCAAATTTAGTTTAAAACGTATTTTTGCCGCAAGCAAAATTTCGCTTTTCAAAGAACCTGATTCTACTTATGTACACTCATTTTGTCCGCATTGTTTAAAAAGTCTTTCGGATAAAAATTCAGTTAGCCTGAAACTAATTACAGACAATAATAGAATGGGTTTTTTAATTTTAAGTCCTTTCTTGGATCAACCTTCAATAAAATCAACAATTAATATTGAAGATGGTGAACTTATTAAAGATTTATTATGTCCTTATTGTAATGAAAGCTTAATAAAAGAGGGTAAAAGTTGTAATAAATGTAAGTCAAATGTTGCAGAATTGTTAGTTCCTGCTAACTCTAGGGTAATTGGCTATAATATTTGCACAAAAAAAGGTTGTCTATCTCACGGATTAAGTAATCAGGATATTGCCAACATTGATTCATTTTATCATATTCAAAAATAAATCCTACAACTTAAGGGAGGGGCTATAATAATTTAAGCCCTAAGTCATTTAGTTGATTAGAAGATATTTTTGAAGGAGAATCAATCATTATGTCTTTTCCTGCATTATTTTTTGGGAAAGCAATGAAATTTCTTATTGAATCGCTTTGTCCGAATAAAGTACATAATCTGTCAAAGCCAAAAGCAATTCCACCATGTGGAGGTGCACCATATTTAAATGCATTCATTAAAAAGCCAAACTGTTTGTTTGCTTCATCATCAGAAAAGCCAATTGCTTTTAGCATTTGTTGCTGAATTTCCTTGTTATGAATTCTTATTGAACCACCACCTACTTCAACACCATTTATTACTAAATCGTATGCTTTAGCTTGTACTTTCTCAGGATTAGTTTCCAACAAATGCAAATCTTCTTCCTTTGGAGATGTAAAAGGATGATGCATAGCATGGTATTTTTTATTCTCCTCATCCCATTCAAATAAAGGAAAATCAACTACCCAAACAGCTGAGAAATTATCTTTTTTTCTCAATTCAAGTCTATCGCCCATTTCCAATCTAAGTACAGACAATGCTTTTCTTACTTCATTTTTATTTCCTGAAATTATTAATAAAAGATCTCCTTGTTTAGCTTCAAATTTATTTGCAAATTCTTTCAAATCATCTTGTGTGAAAAATTTATCAACTGATGATTTTAAACTTCCATCTTCATTGTATTTAACATAAACAAGTCCTTTTGCTCCTACCTGAGGTGTTTTTACAAAATCTGTAAGTTTATCCAATTGCTTCCTTGAATATCCTGCACATTCTTTTGCATTTATTCCAACAATCAATTCAGAATCATCAAACACTTTAAAACCTTTTCCCTGTGCTACATCATTGAGTTCTACAAATTTCATATCAAATCTAAAATCAGGACTATCAGTACCATAATATTTTAGTGCATCACTATATTTTATGCGAGGGAATTTATTAATATCAATATTTAAAATATTTTTAAACAAATTTGCTGTTAAACCTTCAAAAGTATTTATAATATCCTCTTCGGTTACAAAAGACATTTCACAGTCTATTTGAGTAAATTCCGGTTGTCTGTCAGCTCTAAAATCTTCATCTCTAAAACATTTAACAATTTGATAATATTTATCCAAACCACCAATCATTAAAAGTTGCTTAAACGTTTGTGGTGATTGTGGCAAAGCATAAAAAGTACCTTGACTTAATCGTGAAGGCACTAAAAAATCACGAGCTCCTTCAGGAGTTGATTTTATTAATGCTGGTGTTTCCACCTCAATAAAACCTAATGAGTTTAAGTAATTTCTTATTTCTATTGACATTTTATGTCTCAGAATTAAATTGTCTTTCACAGGATTTCTTCTAATATCAAGATACCTGAATTTCATTCTAAGGTCTTCCCCCCCATCTGTTTTATCTTCAATGGTAAAAGGCGGAACTAAAGATTCGTTTAAAATTTCTAATTTATTAACGTCTATTTCAATTTCTCCTGTAGGTATTTTTTTATTTTTGTTACTTCTTTCATTTACAATTCCATCTACAGTAATCACAAATTCTCTACCCAATTTTCTTGAGTTCAAACATAATTCAGAATCCTTTTCCAAATTAAATATTAGCTGAGTAATTCCATACCTGTCTCTTAAATCAATGAAAGTCATCCCTCCCAAATCGCGTGATTTTTGAACCCAGCCACTCAATTTAACTTGTTTACCTACATTTTCGATTCTCAACTCTCCACAATTATGGTCTCTATACATATTTCAATCGCTTTTATTTATTTAGCAAATTTCCGTTTTCTATTTTCAAATGAAGAAATTATTTGTTAAAAAGAATTTTATTTAAATTTCTGCAATTCATCAATAATCTCTAAAAGCTACAAAAATATTTCAAAGTCTAACATTAAAGAATGTTTATCAATATTTTACATTTTGTAGTTTATGTCAGGTAATTGAAAATTCTAAAGTTCCAAAATTAGTGCTTCATCATTTCTAATATCAATGTAATTAATTCCAAGTTTTTCACATTCATCTATCCAATATTTTACTTTCCACCAACTATTTGAAGCATCAAAAATAATTTTATCAAATTCAATATCCTCCTGAATTTTCTTTAGTTCAATGTAGGGATTATTTCTAAACATTACTACATCCGTCTTTATCTTAAACTCCGGAATTTTAAATTTTTCATCTATTACGAATATTCGCTTATTCCCAAATTTTATAAAATTCCTTTTTATGAGCAAATTATTGTTTTTAAAATCAGAATTTATTTCAATTTTGTTTACATTCTTTTCCTTAATACCATTACGCCAAAGATCTCTGAACGTATTATATTTTAAAGTGTAATAATCATTAAGTGCAATACTATCTCCCCAAAAGCTAACATCTTTACCCTTAAAAAAACCTATCAAACTCCTATCATTAATTGAATAAAATACAACTCTGTTATTTGTCAAATTTTTATACTTCAAATTTGTTTTATTTGCCATAAATAAAATTAAAAATGTAATAGTAAAAATAAGTAAAACAGTTTTTTTGCGGACAAGGTAAATAAGTAAAAATATTATTGAAGAGTACAATAATATAAGTCCAATTTCACTAAGATAAAATTCTTTTATCAAGCCTCCGGGCAATTCCCGAATTAACAAAATTATTTTATTCAAGCAGTGAATAATAAATTCAAGAATATTGGCAATAACATCTGAAACTTGAGTGAAAGAAAGCATTTCAAAAGTTAGAAAAGCCAAACCTGTGTAAATAATTATCATTGCCGCAGGAATAACTATAAGATTTGAAACAAAAAAGTAAACAGGAAATTGGTTGAAGTAAAAAAAGCCAAGAGGAAATGTAGCAATTTGAGCAGCTAAAGAAACAGCAAATAATGCCCAAATTTTATCAATCAACCAAAATCTTGGAGTAAAAATGGAATAAATTTTTGGTTGCAAAAACACAATTCCGATTACTGCCGCATAAGAAAGCTGAAAGCCTACCTGAGTAATCATAAAAGGATTAATCATCAACAAAAACAATAATGATGTAAGAATTGAAGCATAAATATTGGAAAGTCTATTAATGCTTTGTCCTATCAAAACAAAGGTAAACATTGTAGCAGCACGTGAAACTGAGGGAGAAAGTCCTGTAATTATTGCATAAAACCAAAGTATTAAAACAATAATTATAAAATAAACAATTCTTCCAAATTTATCTCTTTTTAGAAATTTTAGAAAGAGACTAAAGACCATAAATATTATTCCCACATGTAAGCCCGAAACTGCCAATACATGCATTGCTCCCGTTTCAGCAAAGGATTGCCTTACGTCATCACTTAACTCAGCTTTGTAACCTACAAGTAAAGCATTTGCGATTGAACTTTCATCACTATTTGGTATTTTTGTTCTTATCAACTTTACAATTTTGTACCTTAATTCAAGGATATACGCATAAATACTTTTTTTATTTGTTTTGGAAGAAATTGCCCAATCTTTTGAAGTAAGAAAAGCTCTGTGATAAATTTGTTTGTAGTACAAAAATCTTTTATAATTAAACTGCCCCGGATTTTTAGGACCTTCAATTTCAGAGATTTTATTTTTTATAAAAATTATATCTCCATATTTTAAGAGTGCTGTTAAACTATCTTTCCGAAAATAAACCAAAGCTTTTCCTGTAGTTTTATGAATTCCCGAATTGCTCTTAACATACTTTACCTTAACAATGCTTTTAAATGT
>JAYEOP010000393.1 GCA_034723125.1 Bacteroidota bacterium
TAAATTCTGTTGAATATAAACATGGAAATAATGATTTATCAAATCAAGGTTTTTGGATAAAAGCAGAAACTCAAGACCCCGTGTGTAGCACAAAATACGATTCTATTTTTGTACAAATCGGAGATATACCAATTGCAAAATTTGGAGCAGATGTAATTACAGGAGAAGTTCCCTTTGTTGTTAATTTTTACGATTCTTCAACAATTGCTTTTAATGCAATTTCTCAATACTTTTGGGATTTTGGAGATGGAAATTCTTCAATTGTTCAAAGCCCGATTTACACTTATCAAAATGTTGGAAATTATGATGTGATGCTAAAAGTAATTTCTGAACTCGGATGTGCTGATTCACTTACAAAAATAGCTTTCATAAATGCTAAAGTAAACGGAATTACAGAAATAGAAAATTCTGAAATATTGATTTATCCAAATCCATCAAATGAAAAAATTTACATCAAATCAGAAATAAAAATGCAATCCATTAATTTATATAATTCCTTAGGAAAGTTAATTTTAGAAACTCAGGATTTAAACGCAAAAGAATTTGAATTGAAAAAGCAAATCAAGGGAATTTATTTTTTAAAAATTGGACTAATTGATGGAAATAAAATTATAGAAAAAATTGTTTTCGAATAAATAAAAATTATAATTATGAAAAAGAAAAAATTAATATTGATAGCATTGCTAATAAGCATGTTTTTTATAAACAAGCCAGCAAAGTCAAGAATAATGGGTTCAGACTTGACTTGGACATGCATAGGTCAGGACAGTTTTTTAGTAAAATTAACGCTTTACAGAGATTGTAACGGTGTTCAATTACCTAATACTGTCAGTATTCCAATAAAATGCAAAGCAACTAACCAATTAATTACAACTCTTACGATTGCCAAGCCCACACCTACAGACATTACACCTGTCTGTAATTCATCTTGTACAAGATGTCAGTCATCATCCTGTTCATTTCCTTATGGAATTGAACAATACACATTTCAAAAGCTTGCTGTTTTGAGCAGTGCAGGGAGTTGTTGTGAACTAATTATGAGTTTTCAAATGTGTTGTCGCAACTCAAGCATAACAACAGGTGCCGCAAACAAAGCATTTTATACTTTTGCAGAACTTAACAGGTGTTTAACACCTTGTGATAATTCTCCTCAATTTACTAATCCGCCAATATTAGTTGCATGTATCGGGCAAGATTTCACGATTAACCATGGATTTTTTGATACGGATAAAGATTCACTCGGAAGATTGTCAGACTCCTTAGTTTATTCATGGGGACATCCTTTAAGTGACTCAGGTTCTAATATTCCCTACACAGGTTCATACACTTATAAAAAACCAATTTATTTCTGGGGATTTCCTAATGCTAATTTACCATTTCCTCGTAGTTTTCACTTAGATTTACATACTGGGGACATCTCTTTTAGACCTATGAAAATTGAACAAACCGTTATGGTTACCAAAGTTGAAGAATTTAGAAATGATACTTTAATAGGGCAGATAAGGCGAGATATTCAGGTAATTGTTATCAACTGCCCGAACAACCATGCTCCATTGTTAAGCGGACCATTTTATAAAGAAGTTTGTGCCGGTGATTCTGTTACTTTTACAATAAATACAAATGATTACGACTCTAATGACACGCTTAGAATTAGCTGGAACAATGCAATAACAAATGCCACTTGGTCTTCGAATAATGGAATTGTAAAACACCCTACGGGTAATTTTACATGGGTACCTCAAAATAACATGGCTAGTACAATTCCTTATGTTTTTACGGCTACTGTAAAAGATGATGCATGTCCTGTAAACGGTAGTTCTACACGTGCTTATCAGATACTTGTTAAGTCTAACCCAAATATTACTATTTCTGTAATTGATTCAGGATGCAATAATTTCTTTTTTAAAGCTACCCCAACAAATCTACTATATGAATGGAAATGTTTTTTTAATCCGTTAAAATCAGTTACAGCTTCAGGTTTTAATCATCATTTTAATCAATTTGGGAAATTCCCCTTTCAAGTAAAAGCCATTAACAATCAATGCACAAATACCATTTATTATGATACTTTGGTAATTGATACTTTTCCGTCTGCTGTTTTGCCAAATGATACACATTTATGTTATGGGAATTCGCTTAACATTACCGCAACAATTTCTCAGGAAAACTATAGTCTTAGATATTTCTGGAATACAGCTGATTCGAATGTCAAGCAAATTACTGTAGGTCCTTTGTATGCTGATACACTCATTGTTTTTTCAGTAGAAGATTCAAATAATTGCATTTATTCGGATTCTATGTTTATTGATGT
>JAYEOP010000394.1:0-1847 GCA_034723125.1 Bacteroidota bacterium
AGCCATAGCTACGGAAATAATTTTTAACGACAAAAAAGGGAAATAGAAATGATTTATATCGGGTGTTTTGATGTTAATTTGGTATTAGAATTTTAACCCCATTGTTAATATGATATTATTTATTTTGTTCTTTTCTATAGCACCTTCTACAGTTTCTTTTTTTAAACTATATGGCAAGTAATAATCATTTCTTTTTATCATTTGGTAAGTAAGGTCAAAGAAAATATTTTTTTCTCTTACACCAATTCCAGCTGAATAAATCTCTGTTGAACCATCTGCATTATCAGGTTTAAAAATTTCTTTATAAGGACTTTCATACAAATTATAACCACCACGGAAAGTAAAAATATTATATCTCAGTTCAGCACCTACTCTAATATTATGAACATTGCCATAGTGTGTTTCAATTGCATTGTTTTCGTCCATAAAGCTATAATCATCAGAACTATAGTATGCTAAAGAATAGTCTAACATTTCATAATCAACGGATATAAATCCAAATTTTCCTAGGAACAATGCCATGCTAAGTGTTGACCTAAATGGACTTAAAAAATTATAAGAAAATATACCGGACTGTATAATATTTGAATCGTGTAACATCAAATTTGGTAATACAGATTCTTCATAGGATTCTGATAATTTATAAAATGTTGGAGTTTCTATACTTCCACCAAAACGTATAAAATTAAAAGGTTTAATAAGAATTCCAATACTTGTTTTAAATCCTATTTCACTGTTTACATCCACTTCACTTTTAAATGTAGATGAATGGTAATTTTTTGGATTGTCATTTAAATTTGTTTCAGTAAATTCGGATATACTGTGATAATGTATTGAAGGGAAAGAAACTGTTCCCCCAAGATAAACTATATTTGAATAGTTTCCTCCAAAAGTAAAGTTCATATCATAAGCAGATCCGCGTGTTATTTCCGATTTTGTTTGGCGAAAGTTAGGTAATGAATCAGTAAAAGCATTTACGTAAGCAGTTGGATTATTATTATCAGGGTTGTCAATCAGCCATGAGTCATAAACTAAGCCGGTTACAAAAGGTAAATTTTCTTTGCTTATGCCATTTGCCGATTCCACAAAATAATCAAGAATAGAGTTTTCTTTATTCACACCTGTCATGTTAAGTCGCTTGTGAAAATTATTTGTTCGGTTTACACCCCCTGCGAAAGTGTAGCTTACCCATCCTTCTGTTACAGCTTTTCCTGCAATTTCATTTACATGAGTTAAAACCAGTCCCAAAGATGGAATATTGTAATTGAATTTATGTCCATTAACATTTGTTCCCAAATAACTGCTTTCAGTTGATGAATAAAAAAAGGAATTTGACAATGTAAATTCAGATGAACGAAAAACAGCAATACCTGCAGGGTTTATTGATGAAGAAATAAAATTTGCTCCAACAGCTCCATAAGCATTGCCTATGCCGGCACTACGAGCATCCGATTGTAGAAATCGTTGTGAAAATGATAAGGCTTCAACCTCATATTGAGCAAAGAGTTTTACTGTCCCTAGTAAAACAACTAGGATTAAAATTAGCTTTTTCATAATTGTAATATTTTAATTATTTATCTTCTATGTCCACCACTTGAACTTCTGCTAGAACTTCTGCTTGAGCTACTACTACTGCTAGAGCTTCTGCTACTACTTGAAGAAGAACTACTACTTGGGCTATAACTTCTAGAACTAGAACTGCTTTTGTATGATGAGCTTCTTGAATTCGAACTGCTTGGACGTGAATAACTTGATGGCTTGGAGTAGCTTCTTGTTGAAGAACTTTTATTTGGTTTGGAATAACTCTTTGTTGAAGAACTCCTTGTAGGTTTTGAATAACTCCTTGT
>JAYEOP010000394.1:1947-5473 GCA_034723125.1 Bacteroidota bacterium
GAATAACTCCTTGTAGGTTTTGAATAACTTTTAGTTGAAGAACTGCTTGGTGGGTTTGAATAATTCCTTGTTGAAGAACTTTTATTTGGTTTGGAATAACTCTTTGTTGAAGAACTCCTTGTAGGTTTAGAATAACTCTTTGTTGAAGAACTACTATTTGGTTTGGAATAACTCCTTGTAGGTTTTGAATAATTTCTTGGGGAAGAGCTACTTGAAGGTTTTGAATAACTTTTAGTTGAAGAACTGCTTTTAGGCTTTGAATAACTGCTTGGTGGGTTTGAATAATTCTTTGTTGAAGAGCTTTTTGTTGGCTTTGAATATGTATTGCTAGGATTACTTCTTTTAGTTGGATTAGTATTTACATTTCGAGAAGGCTTTGTGTATGTTTTTTTTGTAGATGTAGAACTACTTTTATAATTATTTGTCGGTTTTGAATGACTTTTATAATAATCATTATTTGGGTTTTTATTTATGTTACTTTTGCCTACTGAACTTGAAGGTTTAGAAATATTTGTTGTTCTGTTTTCGGGTTTTGTATTGCTTATATTTGAAGGACTTACTTTATTATTAATAGCACTGCTGTTTATTCTTCCTGAAGCATTAGTGTTAAGCTTTCCAATTTCATTAGTTCTTGAATTGCTTTTAACTTTTGCACTTGATGCATTTCCACTATTAACATTAGTGTTAACGTTTGTAGCTTTTGTAGCAGATTTATTTATTCCTGAATATCTACTTCCATTAGTAGATTTCAATGAAGTATTTGTTGGCTTGTTTATACTTGAAGAACGTATTGCTTTAACATCATTACCTTCGTTTGCAATTCTCTTGGAACCTGTAACTCCTGAAGTTGAAGCATGTCTGTTTCTTACGTTTGAGCTAATTCCTTGTCTTGGGCCATTTCTGGAATTTCCTCCATGTGTATAAGCATCTGAACTGCCACTGCTTCCATAGTAATAGTTAGAACCATAATATCCATTCCAATAGCCATCATTGTAACCATTGTAATAACTGTAATAATTACTTCCCCAGCCATAGTAATGAGAATATCCGTAATATGGTCTGTAGTAATAAGAATTATAATATGGGTTGTGCCATGAATTATAGGGATAATAATTATAGTATCCGTAATTTCCAAAACCTATTGAATATCTCAAATTCCAACTACTGTAATATGGATTGTAATAATAGTTATTGTGATAAAAAGGATCGTAATAATCAAATCTGGAATTAGGACGGTAAAATCTTCTTATTCTTGAAGAATATAAATAGTTGGATCCATAATAATCATAATTGTCATAAACATCAACATCTCCATAGTAATTGTTTGTTACATAACTTTTATCGTCAGTATCTCTATAAGTATCAACTTCTCCTTCATAATCTTCATAAACATCCATTTCGGAATTATAATCTGTGTTTTCATTATAATCAGATTCGTTTTCATAAACATATTCTTCAGTTTTTGTTGGTATTGTGGGTTCCTCCTTTTTTTCTTTTGTAGCTATAACAACATCAGTGTTGGGATTGTAATAAACATCATCATAACCATTAAAATTATTTGTAGTAGTACAACTTGAAAAAATAAAAGTTGCAAATGCGAATGATATTAGATAACTTAGCTTTTTCATAATGACTCAATTTTATTTAACAAAGGAGAAATAATTTATATCTTTGCATATTTTAAAAACAAATATTATTCCAAAATATACAACATAAATGGTTAAAAAGATTACTTCAAAAGAAACAGATTTCTCACAATGGTATAATGATATTGTTAAAGAGGCAGGATTAGCAGAGCATTCATCTGTAAAAGGTAGCATGGTAATTAAACCTTACGGATATGCAATTTGGGAAAACATAAAAAGTGAATTAGATAAAAAATTCAAAGAAACTGGACATCAAAATGCATATTTCCCTCTTTTTGTTCCAAAATCATTTTTAAGTCGTGAGGCTTCTCATGTTAAAGGATTTGCTAAAGAATGTGCTGTAGTAACGCATTACAGATTAAAAACTTCGGAAGATGGTAAAGAAGTAATTGTGGATCCTGAAGCAAAACTTGAAGAAGAACTTATTGTTAGACCAACATCTGAAACAATTATTTGGAATACTTACAAAAATTGGATACAATCGTATCGTGATTTACCTTTATTAATAAACCAATGGGCAAATGTTGTACGATGGGAAATGCGAACAAGATTATTTTTACGTACTTCTGAGTTTTTATGGCAAGAAGGTCATACTGCACATGCCACAAAAAATGAAGCCTTGGAAGAAACAATTAAAATATTAAATATTTATTCAGATTTTGCTCAGAATTTTCTTGCAATACCAGTGCATAAAGGAGTGAAATCCGAAACAGAAAGATTTGCAGGTGCCGTTGACACTTATTGTATTGAAGCACTTATGCAAGATGGCAAAGCATTACAAGCTGGAACATCGCATTTTCTAGGACAAAATTTTGCTAAAGCTTTTGATGTAAAATATTTAAACAACGAGAGTAAACAAGAATATGTTTGGGCAACTTCTTGGGGAGTTTCTACAAGGCTTATCGGTGCGTTAATTATGGCTCACAGTGATGATAAAGGATTGGTTTTACCTCCGAATATTGCTCCTCTTAAAGTAGTGATTGTCCCTATTTACCGAAAAGATCATGAAAAAGAAAAAGTGCTTGACAAAGCTTATCAGGTAAAAAAATCCTTAGAAGCAAAAAATATTTCTGTAAAAGTTGATGATGATGACAACAAAAAACCAGGGTGGAAATTTGCAGAATATGAACTAAAAGGTGTTCCTGTAAGAATAGCAATCGGACCAAGGGATATTGAAAATAATACCGTTGAAATAGCTAGGAGGGATAAACAAGAAAAATTTGTTATCAGTATTGATGAGATTCAAGAAAGGATTCCTACTTTACTTGATGACATTCAAGAAAATATTTACAATAAGGCAATTAAATTTAGGGAAGATAATACTCATGAGGCAAAGGACTTTGCAGAATTTAAAGATATTCTAAAAAACAAAGACGGATTTATAAATGCTTTTTGGGATGGAACTAAGGAAACGGAACAACAAATTAAAGAAAAAACAAAAGCAACAATACGCTTTATTCCTTTAGATGCTAATGAGTTGGAAGGGAAGTGTGTATTCTCAGGTAAACCAACAAAAATAAAAGCGGTTTTTGCTAAGGCATATTAAAATAATACTCCAATTTTATGAATTTAAAAAAAGAAGGACTTGAAAAAATTCGAAAGGAAATTGATAGTATTGATGAAGAAATAATTTCATTGATTGCAAAAAGATATGAATTTGTAAAATCAGCAACAGACTTTAAAGATTCAGAAAAGAGTGTTTTGGCAACAGAACGGCAAAAAGAAATGAACCGAAAACGCAAGCTAATAGCAAAGAAACACAATTTACCTATTGACTTAATTGAAAGCGTTTATTCAAAAATGATAAAGTATTTTACTGAGAAACAAATGGAACTTTGGCAAAAAAGGAAATAGAATTCTTGCAGAATTTAAAATAAAAA
>JAYEOP010000394.1:5573-10062 GCA_034723125.1 Bacteroidota bacterium
CTGTTTACACTATCATTCCGGCACCAACAGTGTTGTTAGTGTTTTCGTCAATTAAAATAATACTTCCTGTAATTTTATTCTTTTTATATGTATCGAATAACAATGGCTTGGAGGTTCTTATATTAATTCTGCCAATATCATTTAATCCAATTTTCTTTTCATCTTTCTGACGGTGAAGAGTATTGATATCAATCTTGTACCTTACATCTTTAATTACACATTTTGCATCATTTGTGTTATGCTTTATTGAGTATTTTTTTCCTATAACTAATGGCTCATTGCCCATCCAAGCAATCATTACATCAATATCCTGATCAATCTTTGGAGGACTGAATTTTTTGGCAATCATATCCCCACGATCAATATCTATTTCGTTTTCCAACAAAATATTTACACTCATAGGTGGAAAAGCTAGGTCAACTTCTTTTCCAAGATGTTCAATCTTTTTAATTTTTGAATTAAATCCGGATGGTAACACAACAATTTCGTCTCCTTTCTTAAAAACACCACCTGCAATTCTCCCTGCATAACCTCTGTAATCCTGAAATCCATCTCTTCTTGGGCGAATTACATATTGGACAGGAAATCTACAATTTACTCTTTCGTAATCACTCATTAAATAAGTATTTTCAAGAGCATGAAGAAATGTTGAACCATTATACCAATCCATATTTGTTGACCTATTAACAACATTATCGCCATCTTTTGCACTAATTGGAATAAAACTGATATCGGGAATATCTGTTTTTGATGCAAATGAAATAAAATCATCAACAATTTTATTATAAATATCTTCCTTGTAATCTACAAGATCCATTTTATTTACACAAACAATTAAATGCTTGATGCCCAATAATGCTGCAATAAATGTATGACGTTTTGTTTGCTCAATAACGCCATTTCTTGCATCAATTAATAATACTGAAAGAGTAGAATTAGAAGCACCTGTTACCATGTTTCTTGTATATTGAACATGTCCGGGTGTATCTGCAAGAATAAATTTTCTTTTAGGTGTAGCAAAATATCTATAAGCTACATCAATAGTAATTCCTTGTTCTCTCTCAGATTTTAATCCATCTGTTATTAAAGCCAGATTAATAGAATCTTCACCTTTAAGTTTACTTGTTTTTTCTACTGATTCAAGTTGGTCTTTAAAAATTGTTTTTGTATCAAATAATAATCTTCCGATAAGCGTACTTTTTCCGTCATCTACACTTCCTGAAGTTACAAATCTTAATAAATCCATTTTTGTTGTCATAGGAGTAATTTTCTTTTAAGTTTTTAATTTTAGAAGTATCCTTCCTTTTTTCTATCTTCCATTGCGGTATCCGATCTTTTATCATCAGCTCTGCCTGCTCTTTCTGTAACACGAAAAGCAGCAACTTCGGCAATTATATCATTAATATTACTTACTCCTGATTCAATTGCACCTGTACATGTAATATCACCTATCGTTCTGAATCGCACATCTTTTTCTACAACTTTTTCTGTGTCTTTCATTGGGTTAAAGTCTGATTCTGCAAGCCAAACACCATCTCTTTGAAATACTCTTTTTTTATGAACAAAATATAAAGATGGAAGTTCAATATTTTCTTTTTTAATGTATTGCCAAACATCAAGTTCTGTCCAGTTACTTATTGGAAAAACACGAAAATGCTCTCCATAATTTTTTCTTCCGTTGAACAAATTCCATAGTTCAGGTCTTTGATTTTTTGGATCCCATTCACCAAATTCATTTCTGTGAGAAAAGAATCTTTCTTTAGCACGAGCTTTTTCTTCGTCTCTACGTCCACCACCTAAGGCAGCATCAAACTTATGTTTTTCAATTGTTTCAAGTAAAGTTACGGATTGCAGGTAATTCCTACTTGAATTTATTCCTGTTTCTTCTTTTACTTTTCCTGCATCAATAGAATCTTGAACTAAACCTACGACCAATTCTACTTCATATTTTTTTGCCATTTTATCCCTGTATTCAATGGTTTCTTTAAAGTTATGACCTGTATCAACATGAACAATAGGGAAAGGTATTCTTGCAGGATAAAAAGCTTTTTGTGCTAAATGTAGCATTAGCATTGAATCTTTTCCACCTGAAAATAAAAGCATTGGCTTTTCGAATTGAGTGGCAATTTCTCTAATTACAAAAACTGCTTCTGATTCGAGCTGTTCAAGATTTGAAAGTATGTAATCCATAATTTGATTTTATGTTATTTTTTAATTTTATCAATTATTGAGTCATAAAGCAAATTGATTGCTTTATCAATTGTTAATTCCTCTGTTTTTAATTTCAAAAAAGGGTTAAATGGTTTTTCGTATTCTGAATCTATTCCTGTAAAATTTTTAATTTCCCCTCTTTTTACTTTTTTATATAAGCCTTTTGGATCTCGTTTTTGGCAAAGTTCAATGGATGCGTCAACAAATACTTCAAAAAAATTATCTTCTCCAATTATTTGCTTTGCATGATTACGCATAGCATGTGTAGGACTAATAAAACTACAGATTGTAATCAACCCATTGTGTAAAAATAAATTTGCTACCTCAGCTACCCTTCTTATGTTTTCGGCTCTGTCTGCCTCCGAAAAACTAAGGTTATTATTTATTCCATGTCTTATATTATCACCATCAAGCAAAACTGTAGAAAATCCTTCATCGTACAATTTTTTTTCAAGTCCTTTTGCTGTTGTTGATTTTCCTGAACCTGACAATCCTGTAAACCAAAGGACAATTGAGTGTTGTTTGTGGAGTTTCTCTTTATCATCCCTGTTTAATATCTCATCAAAAATTGGGTAAATATTTTTCAAATCACTATTTTTAAACTTTTTTTAAGGACGCAAATGTAACCAAAGAAATAAGTATTTTGAAATTTTTTTAAAACAAATTACTATGAAAACTGAAAAAAATATTAATATTAAAGAACTTATTAAAGTCTCAAAACAAGCAGGTAAAAAAATATTAGAAATATATAATTCAAATATTGATAAATGGGATATTTCTAAAAAAGATGATAACTCTCCTCTAACTCTTGCAGACAAAGAATCAAATAAAATTATTTGCTCAACATTAGAAAAACTTTATCCGGAAATACCGATAATTTCAGAGGAAGAAAAAGAGATACCTTATGAAGTAAGGTCTAAATATGAATACTACTGGCTAATTGATCCTTTAGATGGTACCAAAGAATTTATAAAAAGAAATGGTGAATTTACCGTAAATATTGCTTTGGTAAAAAATCATCGAGTTGTTCTGGGAGTTGTTTATGTTCCTGTTATGGATAAATTATATTGGGGTAGAAAAAACGATGGTGCTTTTCTCATTGATAAAAATAATAATGAAAGCAAACTTCAATCTGCTTCTTTTTCTTTGTCGGATAAAAATTTAAAAATTGTTGCTTCAAGGTCTCACCTGAATGATGACACAAAAAAATTTATGGGGAAATTCAAAACCCCACAAACTGTTTCTATGGGTAGCTCTTTAAAATTTATGCTTATTGCTGAGGGTAAAGCACATATTTATCCACGTATTGCTCCAACTATGGAATGGGACACTGCCGCATCACAAATTATTGTTGAAGAAGCAGGAGGCAAGGTTTTGAAATATGAAAATAATGAACAATTTACTTATAATAAAAAAAGTCTTCTAAATGGATTTTTTGTAGTTTATGGTAATGTTCAAGATTGATTTATAGGCTCCCCCCTCAAGATAACTAAAAATTTAACTTAAGGAGGGTTCTATAAATACATTCGCCTGCCTATGTTGGCAGACAGGCATTAAGATTTTCAGAGTTTTTTATAGACAATGAAAAAATTGAAACAAATCGGGATAATGTAAAAAGTTTTGAAGAAGTATATGATTCCGAAATTTCGGAATGAAAACTTCAATTGAAAAACTCATTTGAAAGAAAAAAATATGTTACTTTTGTAGTTGATGGGATGTCATAAATTAAAATATTACGAGAGTGAAACCGCAATAGGCAAAAAATGGAAATTTTTTGTCAATGGGATAGAAAAAACTGTGAATAGTCAGAAAATTTGCAAAGACTATTACCCTTATGGTATGCAGATGCCAGGAAGGACTTATAGTATTGCTAAAACAGTTGGAGTGCCTATAATTGATCATGAATTTACAAGCGGAAATGATATAAATAATTGGTCTGCTTGGGGATTAACCGTTAGTGCTTCCGTAGATGACAGATTAAAGGCTGAAGGAGCTGGAGCATGGGCTACTGCTTATGCAAGTTTATCCCTTGAAGTGGGAAAACGATACAGGCTGACTGCAAGTATTGACTTAGGCTCAAATTTAGCAAGAGTAAAATATATGGTTAAAAATTCATCTGATGGCACATTTATGTTTATTAACAACACTAAGGTAGATGCTGATATTGATGTTGAATTTATTGCTACAACAACTACTGCAGACCTAATATTCCAACGTGCTGATGCTACAAGTACCAACTTGCTGTTCTATCTTGACAATGTAAAAGTTGAAGAAATTG
>JAYEOP010000395.1 GCA_034723125.1 Bacteroidota bacterium
AGTGCCTAAAGTACTTAAAGTTAAAAAATAGCAACTAAATGACAGCGAAGCAAATGACCACTAAATGACAAACAAATAAACAAAAAGAAGTACTTAGAGTACTTAAAGTGCCTAAAGTACTTAAAGTTAAAAAATAGCAACTAAATGACAGCGAAGCAAATGACCACTAAATGACAAACAAATAAACAGATAAACAAATAAAACAGTAAGCAGTCGCCAATAAGTAGTTAATAGTAAATAATAAGTAGTAAATTGTAAAATTGAATTAACATTAAACCTGAGCGGAATTATTTAGTCTAAATTTTGTAAAAAAAATATTAATAATAATTAATAGAGAAATTGTTTTTAACTGACAAAGAAATATTAGCATACCTTAAGACTGAAAACGAAAAGAATTATGCGTTTAATCAATTGATAAAGAAATATCAGGAGAGAGTTTATTGGCAAGCACGAAGGATGGTTGTGGAGCATGATGATGCTAATGATATAACTCAAAATGTTTTTATAAAAATTTTAACAAAAATACAAGATTTTAGAGGTGATGCTAATTTATATACTTGGATTTATCGTATTGCTGTAAATGAAACAATAGATTTTTTAAATAAAAAGAGAAAAAGATTTTATATCCCGATAATAAATGTTGAAGCGGAACTTGAAAGAAAAATTGACGACCCTAATGAATTTTCTGGTGATGTAATTCAAAAAAAATTACAGAAAGCAATTTTGAAATTACCTGTAAAGCAAAGAATAGTTTTTAATTTTAGATATTTTGAAGAAAAAAGTTATGATGAAATTTCAAAGATTGTGGGGACATCTGTTGGTGGGTTAAAAGCAAATTATCATCATGCTGTTAAAAAAATTGAAAAATTTATTTTGAAGGAAGATTAAACTTTTTTAATTAAAGATTGTCAAAGAAATACAATGGAAAACAAAAAAGAAATACAAGATGAGTTAATTAAAATTTCACAACCATTAAGTGAAATAAAAAAAGAAAATAATTTTAGCATTCCTGCGGATTATTTTAAAACTTTATCTGACGAAATTCAACAGAAAACCTTTGTACAAAAGAATAAAATTGTTTTAGGATTTGAAAATCTTTTTGAAAATCTTTTTTTAAGATATGCCGTATCCATTTTAGCAATTGGGGTTGTTGTATTTTTTGCAATACATAATTTTACAATTAATAAGTATGAACATGATTTATTCACAAATGCTGAAACATATATTCTTGACCAAGCAGATGCAAGTATTCTTATTGATTATATTAATGAAACTCAACAAAATACTGATTTGAAATCAAAAGATTTTATTGATGATAATATCTTAGACATAATTGATGAAGAACTATTAATTGAACAACTTTAAAAAAAACATATTATGAAAAAAATGTATAAAATATTTATTGCGATACTTTTAATATCATTGACTCAACAACTTTTTGCACAACCTAATAGAGATAATAAACGAGAGAAAATTCAGAGTCTTAGAATTGCTGTTTTTACTGAAGTTTTAAATCTTACACCTGCCGAAGCACAAGTTTTTTGGCCTTTGTACAATGAATACAGTCAAAAAATTAGAGATATTGAATTGACTAAAAAAGAAAAAAACTTAGAAATTCGTAAAAACTATAATTCAATGACTGAAAAAGATTTTGACAAGGTAATAGATGAATATTTGAATATTGAACGAAAAAAGCTGGATATCTCAGAAATTTATTACGATAAAATGAAGAAAGTTATCCCTGTAAAAAAGGTTTTTTTAATACCAAAAGCAGAAAGACAATTTAAAAGAAAGTTGCTGGAAATAATTAAAGAAAGAAGAAGATAGTTGGCAGTTAAGACCAAGTTGCGTTCAATGGTAAAACATTAAAGAAGTACTTAGAGTACTTAAAGTGCCTAAAGTACTTAGAGTTATGTGTTACGGATAACCAATGCTATTAAAGTTTAAAACCCTAACAAAAAGTATCACAAATGCTTTCAGATAAACAGATAAACAGATAACCAAATAAACAAATAAACAGAAGTACTAAAAGTGCTTAAAGTACTTAGAGTTATGTGTTACGGATAACCAATGCTATTAAAGTTTTAAACCCCAACAAAAAGTATCACAAATACTTTCAAATAAACAGATAACCAAATAAACAAATAAACAGAAGTACTTAAAGTGCCTAAAGTACTTAGAGTTATGTGTTACGGATAACCAATGCTATTGAAGTTTTAAACCCCAACAAAAAGTATCACAAATGTTTTCAAATAAACATATAACCAAATAAACAAATAAACAGAAGTACTTAAAGTGCCTAA
>JAYEOP010000396.1 GCA_034723125.1 Bacteroidota bacterium
TCGCTAATTTAATAAAAAAATATCACAAATTATCAATTAAATTATTCAAACCATAAATCGGGGAAAAAATAAGTTTCTGTTCTGGTAATTCAAAATATGGACGAGATGAAAGTACTAAACCTGTTGAAATATTTTTATATCTTTCTAATAGTAAATGTAAACTTTTTAATTTTCCCGCTACACCACTTTTGACTTCAATTGGCAATATTTTGCCATTTTTTTCAATTACATAATCAACTTCTGCAGAACTGCTTTTTGCATCACGAGACCAATAATATACTTCATTTTCAGTTAATGCCAATAATTCCTGTCCGACAAATTGTTCTACCAATGCTCCATTATAAATATTTAATAAATCCGTTTTGTGAATTTCTTCACTAATATTTATTCCACACAAATGTTGCATCAATCCAATATCCAACATTATGGCTTTAAATTTTCGTTCGGAAGCAGAGGCACCGAGTGGAATTCCAGCAGGTGACACAGATGATATTTTGTAAACAATTCGTGCCATATTCAATAAATCAAATGCTTTTTTATTTGTTGGCATACTAAAACTATCTGTCAATTTTGTATATTTTATCTGATTTCCAACGGATTTTGATACATTATTTAAAACATTTTTGATGCAACGATGGTCAACATGAGGAGTATATTTTGAGAAATCCGCTTTAAATGTCTCTATCAATCCTGCTTGAATTTCCGAAATATTTTTTAATTTATGTGTCTCTTTATATGTTTTTACACATTCTGGCATTCCACCTATGAACAAATATAATCTAAGTTCTTCCAATATTAGTTGATGAATAGTTTCCGATAATTTCAATGTGTTTCCAAGAAGTATATCCACCATTTTTTTCTTATTAATAGCTAATAAATATTCTAAAAATGTCATAGGATACATAGTCATAATTTGAACTCGCCCTACCGGAAAAGGTATCTTTTTTATTGCAAATTCCAAAAGAGAACCTGTTGAAATAAGATGTAAAGTTGGTAATTCTTCATAAAAATATCTCAACGACATAATCGCTCGTGGACAATTTTGAATTTCATCAAAAAATAATAAATCCTTTTTGGTATCAATAGAAACATTTAATAGAAGTTCTAATTCTAAAATGATTCGTTTTACATCAAGATTTTTTTCAAAAATTATATGCCAATCAGGATGTTTTTCAAAATCAACAATATGAAATCTATTCTTAAAATATTTATTACCAAAATACTTAACAATCCAAGTTTTCCCAACTTGACGAGCCCCTCGTAAAATAATCGGTTTATGTTTTTTTTTATCTTTCCATTCTATAAGTTTTTTTATAAATATTCGTTTCATTTATTTCTCCTTTTAATAATACAAGGTTAATTTAAGCAATTGCTTTTAATAATACAAGGTTAATATAACCATTTGCTTTTAATAATACAAGGTTATTTTAGTATTTTTCCTTTAATTTTACAAGTGTGTTTTTAAAGAATGTTATAAGGTTATGTGGTTATGAGTTTGTACTTCAGAAATAATATAACGCCCTTTCTTTTCTACAAACTCATATAATTATAAAAAAATAATCTACTAATAATAGAAAAAATATTATAACTTACAGCATTGGCAATTAAGAACAATTTAAAGGAATTCTATGAAAGTAAAAATAAAAAAACTACATCCGGAAGCAATTATACCACATCAACTTCATAAAAATGATGCCGGTTATGATATTCGTGCGATTGAAAATGTGACAATATCAGCAGGCAAATGGAAATTAATAAAAACCGGAATCGCTGTTGAACTTCCGCAAGAGATGGAAATACAAGTTCGTTCTCGAAGTGGCTTGGCTTTTAAAAATGGAATATTCTGCCTTAATGCTCCTGGAACAATCGATGCAGGTTATCGCAATGAAATAGGTGTGATTTTAGCAAATTTTAGTGATAATGATTTTGAAGTAAAGGTTGGCGATAGAGTAGCACAATTAATTTTCCAAACTCCCAAACATCCTGAAATAGTTGAAGTGGAAGAACTCGCTGATTCTGATAGAGGACTTGGTGGATTCGGAAGTAGTGGAAATCGCTGATAAGAGGGTTAGAGGGTTAGAGGGTTAGAAGGTTAGGAGATTAGGAGGTTAAAAAATATGAAAAAGATTGTCGTAATTTGCACGGCTAATTCTTGTAGAAGTCAAATGGCAGAGGGTTTTTTTAGAAAATATGTTTCTGATAAATATGAAATTTTTAGTGCCGGAATTTTCAAATCTTATGTAAATTCAAAAGCAATACAGGTTATGAAAGAGATTGGAATCGACATTTCAAAACACACTTCT
>JAYEOP010000397.1 GCA_034723125.1 Bacteroidota bacterium
TGCGGTCTGTAACTGTGCTTAATACATTTCCGAGATGCTCACTTTGTTTGTATTCTAAAGCTTTTTTCCTGTCTAATCCCATAGAAAAGGAACTTCCGCTTTGCTCCAATATGTCTAATTTTAGGCATCCCATCAACTACAAAAGTAACATCTTTTTTTCTTTTCATCAGAAAAATTTTACTTAGTGTTTTAAAAGAAAAAAGAACGGAAGGAAAGACGATTATTAATAAGTTTTTTGTTTGAACGTAAAAAAAGCCGTTAATTTCTGTAAAAGCTCTTTATATTTTATCAGCATTAAAAATGCTTATTAATAAAAAAGCGTAGATGTAATCTACGCTTAGTGGGGGGGTTAAAAGAAAGTTGATAGCTATTATTTTAATTTTCGTTTTATTAATCTTTTACATAATTCAATATCACTTTCATTTAAGGGATTACTTTTCCATGAAACTTTCCACAAATTAGGAATTTGTTCTAGATTATCAGGAATATCATGAATGACGTTATTGTTGAATTCTAATATAACTAAGTTGTTAAGATTATAGATGCAGTCTGGGATTGACTTCAAATAGTTAAAATTGAAGTAAATTTCTTTTAAATAATAATTACTGCATAACTCACACGGGAATAGATCAAATTCATTATGACTAACGTCTATTAAAGTTAGGTTATGTAAAGATTTAATACCGCATGCTAAGTTTGTTAATTTATTATTATTAAGATATAGATACTTTAGATTTACTAATTGACCAATACTAATTGGTAAGGATTGAATTTTCGTATTTCGGATCACTAACTCCTCAAGTTCTGATAGATTACCAATTTCTTCTGGTACATTTTCAATATTAGTATTATGAATATGTAATCGTTTTAAATTCTCTATCCCAAATAGTTCATTTGGGAGTTTATTGTTATGAATATTTTCCCATCTAATGTAACTCGTCTGATTAAGATTATTAACTAACAGTGAAAATGTATCGTTTGGAATATTATAAAAATGTATCAAATTATGCGTTGATATAAATTTATCAATTGAGGTGAAGTTTTGGAATATGTAAACAATTGAATCTGATACTCCAACATCAGGATCACAGTCATTTATTGAAATTGCAATAAAACAAGAATCTGATAATTTATTAGATTGACTATAGATATTATAGTAAAATATTACTAATGTGAGGATTGCAAGTAATCTTTTCATTGGCTTACCTTTTGTGCTTCGGATAATTTTGGCTTACTATTAAGCTGAACATTAATATTTTTGACTTCTGCTTTTTCCAAAGGTTGACTAAAATAAGCTTTTGCACCTCTATCTTGGAATTGATACCCTGGTTCAAAAGGAATACCTCCTTTAACTTTTTCTCCCATCCAAGTTCCATCTTGTGAACCTAATGCATAATCTGAAACAATATTTTTCGCAAAATATTCAGTAATATTACTTGTTTCTCCAAGTAAGTTTGGATAATCATCACCTGCTGTTGTACATCCAATTAGAAATGCTCTTGATGAGTTTTGATCAAAAGCATTTTTGTCAAAATCAGATGGTAATAATCCCTCTGTTATTAATGATTCATAAAGAAGTTCTCCTTCCCAAGCATGTCCAACATAGGAAAAATCAGTAATTAAATCGTTGGCTCTTGAACCTTTTGACTGATTACCTTCATAGCTTTTATTATTCACATAATCAATAATCTCATTTTTTGAAGATACAAACAATATATTATTTTCATTAATGCCATTTTCAACTAATTCTGCTTTTACTATTGATAATTGACTGCTTGAAAAATATGTTGTATTAATTAGAACCGTTGTAGCTTCATTATTCTCGGTGAAATGATCAAGAATTCTTGTCGCTTCTACTTTCCCCGCATTTTTAAAGCTATACCAATTTCGATTTTCTGGGCTTCCTATTACGATAACATTCTCTTTGCCATTTGGATCAATTGTAATTATTGGATTATTGTATCCAAAATGATAAGGGCTTAAATCAGGATATTTGCCATTATAGGGATCTACAGCCAACCATTTACCCAATCTAGCATCGTAGATTCTTGCCCCAAAATCCAAACTGTTTCCATTGCCTTTTATTTCGTTGTCGCTTTCCATTCCATTAAACCCGAACCGATACTCAGCCAACGAATAGCCTCTATTCACCTGCAACATCCCAAACGGATAATAATCATTAGCACCAGCAATGTCTGCATTAAAATAATCTACTTGCTGGTTGGCTGAGAGGTCTATTGGGAGTTTGCGGTCTGTAACTGTGCTTAATACATTTCCGAGATGCTCACTTTGTTTATGTTC
>JAYEOP010000398.1 GCA_034723125.1 Bacteroidota bacterium
AATTACAAAAAGAGTAATTTTGTAATCTGTGAATCTGTCTTTGACAGACGTAGTCTTTACTTTTTGCATGTCTTCGACAGACGAAGTCTGTGGCAAATTTGATTACCCACAGTATTTGACATAGAACTAAAAATGATTACAGAAATGAGAAAAATGAAAGCACTATTTATAATAATATTAACATTATTTCTTCTTCAATGTACAAATGAAAAGACAAAAAATATTATCAACAAAGGGGCTACATATCAGCTTCCTAAAGTACTAATTGTTACAAGCGGGTCGGAAGGAAATGGCAAAGTAGCCGAAGGAATAATCGTTGCCATTCAATCTTTAAATAAAAATGGTGCAATTGTAGAACTCGCAACACGTGATATTTTACAAGATGAAAAAAAACTCAAGGATTATAATTTTCTTATTTTATTAACCGCTATAGATTACCATGATGCAGACATGCTTTATTCTCTTACTTTTATGTCTGATTTTGAAATTAATAATATTAAAAATTTTGTAAGCAATGGGGGTGTACTTATAGCAGGAGATAATATTGGCAGAAATAAAATAGATGGAACAGACAGAATTAGTCTTTACGGGAAATTAACACCCCAAAACTGGGGATTAGGAAAATGTTTTGGAGTTTCTTTGGAAGAAAAAAACATGAAAGATTTTAAAATTGAAGGTAAAATCAACAATAACTTAAAAGGAAATTTCAAAACAAAATCAGAGAACGATATTTGGACACTAATTATTGATTCAGTTTATTCACAAGAATTAACGGAATTAGCAATATGGAAAAACGGCAACAAACAATATCCTGCAATAATTCAAAACAATTACAACAAAGGTATTTCTTTTCTTTTTCCATCATCATATTTTTTACACCCTGCAAATAATGGTGGATACTGGAGTGCCTCACAAATTCAAAGTTTTTACGAATACGTTTTAAAAGAATTTTACAATAAGCATAATTATAAAATTAGCCTCAACCCATGGCCAAATGGATTTGATTATGCATTTTGTGCAAGTTTTAATGCTTCAGGTAAATTTACGGAATATCAACGAATTTGCAATCTTTTTGAAAGTGAAAAGGTTGAAGCCGTGTATTTTGTTAACAATGACACAAATAGCGAAATAAAAAAATTATTACTTTCTAATAAATGTAAACTTCAATCAAATGGTTTTGGTAAAATTAATTATCAAAATAATCTTTATCCAAAATCCAAAAATGATATTTTAAAAAATGAAAATGCTTGGGGAATAAAATTTTCAGGATTTCGCTTCCCCTATACACGTCAGGGATTTTGGGGATTACTTGCTTTAGATGAATTAAATTACAAATACGAATCAAGCATTGGTGCTGACAATATTGAATTTTTTAACGGAAGTGTTTTTCCTTATAATATTCCAATTTCAAACAATCAGTATTATAAAATCACTAAAATTCTTGAATTATCCCCAACTTATCATGATGACTATTATTTTTATAAATCCATTTTAGAATCGGAAAATTATTTACCTCAAGAACAAAAAAAAGATGCTCAACTATTTGAAAAATACCTGCTCAACTATTGGGAATATGCCGTTAAACCATACAATGGATTAATGATATTTCTGGGACATCCAGCTTATGTTGCCTATAACGATACAACAATTCAAGCTTTGAAATCATTGATAACAAAAGTTAAAGAAGACAATACATGGATTACTTCCCTTGACGAAGTAGCTGATTATTGGAATAAATTGTACTCAATGACTTTTGAAATTAAGGAAAGTAAAAACGGAATAAAAATCTATGTTTCTGCAACTGAAAATGTAAAAATTGAAAAGTTAACACTCAATCTTTTTGAAAAACCAAAGAAAATTTCTTTAAAATCAGGGAAACATAAATTGCTACAAAAAGATTCCGGATATAAATTACTTTTTGATGCTTTTGATGGTCAGATGATTTCTTTGCATTATTAAAGAAAAATGGGAAATTGAGATTAGAAATTTGAAAAAACTTACTCTTAAGTTCAATATTTTTTTGTTACTGGCTGTTAGCTGATTAATAATAATCCCAGATCGGAAATCATTCCAATTCTTCATTCAATCAACCAAAGCATCAAACCCCCAAAACAGCCTTTTTAAAAAAAATCTACTTTTTTCCGTTACCTTTTACACTTTAATTGTACTAATAAGTAATTGAACAATTTTAAAATAAATTTGGATTTGCCAATTATTTTTACATATATTTGCTCATTATTAAAATGCTTTTTGAAAAAAACCGAAAAATTTTAAATTTTTTTTCTCTCTGTAACACAAG
>JAYEOP010000399.1 GCA_034723125.1 Bacteroidota bacterium
ACGGTTTTAAAGCCAAAACAATTGACGACAAAGATTATCAGGGAAATGTAGTTGGTAAGAAAATCGTTTACGGTTTTGCAAAATATATGCGTGATGCTTTACCAAATGCTACTTACCTTGGTTTTACGGGCACTCCAATAGAAAACACCGACACAAATACTCCTGCCGTTTTCGGAAATTATATTGATGTTTACGACATCGCCCAAGCTGTTGAAGATGGTGCAACCGTTCGTATTTATTATGAAAGCAGATTGGCGAAAGTAAATTTAAGCGATGAAGGTAAACAGCTTGTTGAAGATTTGGACGAAGAACTTGACCAAGAAGATTTAACAAATACACAAAAAGCCAAAGCAAAGTGGACACAATTAGAAGCTTTGATTGGCAGTGAAAACAGAGTTAAAAATATTGCAAAGGATATTGTTTATCATTTTGAACAACGCCAAGAAGTTTTTGACGGAAAAGGAATGATTGTTTCAATGTCAAGAAGAATTGCAGCAGACCTTTACGATGAAATCATAAAAATAAAACCTGAGTGGCATTCTGATGATTTGGATAAGGGAGTTGTAAAAGTTGTAATGACTTCTGCAAGTTCAGATGGGCCAAAAATTGCCAGACATCACACCACCAAACAACAAAGAAAAACATTAGCCGACCGTATGAAAGACACAGAAGACGAACTGAAATTAGTTATTGTTCGTGATATGTGGCTAACGGGTTTTGATGCTCCAAGTTTGCACACTTTGTATATTGATAAACCAATGAAAGGTCATAATCTAATGCAAGCAATTGCAAGGGTTAACAGAGTTTATAAAGATAAACCAGGAGGATTGGTTGTTGATTATCTTGGTATAGCTTCTGATTTGAAAAAGGCACTTTCTTTTTATTCGGATGCAGGAGGAAAAGGCGACCCAACAATTTTACAAGAACAAGCAGTTGAATTGATGCTGGAAAAACTTGAAGTCGTTTCAAATCTATTTCACGGATTTGCTTATGAAGAATATTTTGAAGCAGAAACTTCAAAAAAACTTACAATGATTCTTTCAGCAGAAGAACATATTTTAAGTTTAGAGGATGGAAAGAAGAGATACATAAATGAAGTAACTGCACTTTCAAAATCCTTTGCAATCGCAATTCCGCACGAGCAAGCAATGGATGTAAAAGACGAAGTTGCATTTTTTCAAGCAGTTAAAGCACGTTTAGCAAAATTTGATAGCTCCTCTCCTTTTGGGAGAGGCGGGGGTGAGGGTTTAGAAACAACAATCCGTCAAGTAATAGACAAAGCATTAGTTTCGGAACAAGTGATTGACATTTTTGATGCAGCAGGAATTAAGAAACCAGATATTTCAATTCTTTCAGAAGATTTCCTATTGGAATTGAAAGGAATGGAACATAAAAATGTGGCTCTGGAAGTTTTGAAAAAACTCTTAAATGACGAAATAAAATCTCGTTCAAAAAAGAACTTGGTGAAAAGTAAGTCTTTAATGGAAATGCTTGAAAATGCCATCAAAAAATATCACAACAAAATACTGACAGCAGCCGAAGTGATGGACGAACTCATTAAATTGAGTAAGGAAATCGTTAATATGGACAGCGAAGCCAAAGCAATGGACTTAACGGACTTTGAATACGCTTTTTACACAGCAGTTTCAGACAATGACAGTGCAAAAGAATTAATGGAAAAAGATAAATTGAGAGAACTTGCGGTAATCTTAACTGAAAGAGTAAAAGCAAACGCATCAATTGACTGGACAATAAAAGAAAGTGTAAGGGCAAAATTGAAAGTAATAATAAAGCGGACTTTGAGACAATTCGGATATCCACCAGATATGCAGAAACTGGCAACAGAAACTGTATTAAAACAAGCAGAATTAATAGCAAATGAGATAACGAATGACTAAGTCCACGCTAAAGCCATACACATTGCCAAGTCGCTCTAAAAGCCCATCGCACGACCAAAACTTGTCAAAGAGTATGTCTTTGCCAACGCTGAGAAAGATGCTAACAAAATTGAAAGAAACGGAAGGAATGAAGAAAGCCCAGCACCTAACAAAGGCTATACGTAATTTGGGTAATGTACTAATATTGAAGTTTTTAGCATTAAATAAAATTAGTGGTAAATTGAAAATTAATCGTTTCAAAATCCCAAATTACGCATAGCCAAACCGATGATAATACTATGGAATTTAAATATGCGACTATAAGTTTTTTAATTTTCATTATTTTATTTAATTTTGAAGTGGGAGAAAGGCTCTTTAGATTTTGATATATGACAAAAATAATGGACAACAGTAAAAATA
>JAYEOP010000400.1:0-4052 GCA_034723125.1 Bacteroidota bacterium
TTTGGAGAAAAAGTGGGATTTACTAATAAAAGCATTGAATTAGTAAAAGACACGAATATAGGAGAAATAAAAATTTTTGCAGAGCAAGTGTCTTATAGCAATGTAATATCAGTAGAGTTGACAAGAATGGATTTGATTGCTTTTAAGTTTTCTAAATTACCGGATAGTTTTAGAATATTTCAGTTGATAGAGAATGAGTACAAAGAGATAAAAAATGTTGATTATGATGAAATAGGAGATAGTTTATTTTGTTGGATAGAAGAACAGGATTCTTTAGTGTTCAAATATTCCGTTAACGGTGGACTGATGGATACCTTAATATTATTTAAGGAAAATGAAACCGCTAATTCACTGAAAAAACTTAAAATAAAGACAACAATAGATATTTACGGAAATAAATTTATTAATTTTAAAACAAACAGACCATTAAAAAAGATTAACAAAAACAGGATAAAAATATTAGAAGACAGCAATAGCTTTAAAGACAATTTTGAAATAAAAAAGTTAGGCAGAAGCATTAGCAATTATGAGTTTCATTTTAAAGTTAAAAAAGGGAAAAGATATAATATAATCATGGCGGATAGTTGTTTTAAAAGTGATAACAATAGTTACAACGACACAGTTGCTTTTGGATTTAGTGTCATGAAAGAAGAAGAGCTGGGAATAATAAATCTTGATTTAAAAAAGGGAATAAAAAAGAATATAATTGTTGAACTAATTGATTCTAAGGATAAATTAGTTAGGAAAAGAATCATTAAAAACACACAACAAATTACTTTTGACTTTTTGAAAGTCGGTAGTTATAAAATCAGGTTTATTATTGATGAAAATTCTAATGGTAAATGGGATACAGGAGAGTTGAACAAAAGAAAACAAGCAGAAAGAGTACTATATTTTGATAAAACAATTGAACTAAAAGCAAATTGGGAGCTAACAGAGGAATTTGAGATTAGCGATTAGTTTTAATAATTTTGTAGAGCTTATCAGAATTCCTGATAATTGAAGAAACAGGCATAGAAAAATTATCACCTTTATTAACGATATTTACACTTTCGTTTTCTAAGCGAAGTTCCTTAACTGTCATTTCCAATACACCTGTTGTTGGTCCAGTAATAATAATTTTATCACTAATTTTTAGAGTTCCTGATTGTAATTCAAATTCACCAACCATTATTTTTTTAAAATATTTTTTACCTTTTCCTAAATAAATCTTTTTTGTCGTTGCTTTTGAGCCATATATTTCAGCATTCCATTCGTTAAGATTTTTTCCAAGGAAATGACCATCCCAAAAGCCACGATTAAAAACAGTTTCAAGTCGTTTGTTTAAACTCTCAACGTATTTAGCATTGTAGCTTCCATTTTGTACGGAAGTAACAGCATCTTTATAAACCTTAGTAACAGTTTTAACATAATCGGCAGAACGTCCGCGTCCTTCAATCTTAAAGACCTTAACACCCGCATCAAGAATTTGATCAATAAACCCAACTGTGTTTAAGTCCTTGGGAGATAAGATATATTGATTACTAATTTTCAGTTCGTTATTTCTATCATCTTTAATACTGTATTCTCTGCGGCAATTTTGATAGCAACCACCTCTGTTGGCAGAAGAATTATCCATGTGATGACTCAAAAAACATTTCCCTGAAATAGCCATACACAAAGCACCATGAGCAAATACTTCAATTCTTATTAATTTTCCCGAAGGTCCAGTTATTTTTTCTTTTTCAATAGCAGTAGTAATTTTTGAAATTTGATTAAGAGAAAGTTCACGTGCAAGAACTATTACATCAACAAATTGGGAAAAATACTTAACACTTTCAATGTTTGAAATACTTAATTGGGTAGAAGCATGAATAGGAATATTTATTTTTTTTGCGTAAAGCAAAACAGATTGGTCGGTTGCGATAATAGCATTTATCCCATTTTCTTTTGCAGATGAAACTATCTTTTTCATCAAGTTCAGGTCTTCATCATAAAGAACAGTGTTTACGGTAATGTATGATTTAATATTGTTTTTCTTACAAATTGATGAGATTTTTTTGAGGTCGTCAAGAGTAAAATTGTTGGAGGAACGAGACCTCATATTTATATATTCCACACCGAAATACACCGAATCGGCTTCGCCTTGAATTGCTGCCATTAAAGATTCATAAGAACCCACGGGAGACATTATTTCTATGTTTTGAAAATCGGACATTATAAAAATGTTTTTTTAAAAAGAGAAAATATTGTTTTTGAATCGGCAAAGTTACTACCGATAGATAGTTTTTGTTGTGGTAATTAAATAAATTATTAATTGTGCATCTTTGAATGTTTCACGTGAAACATTTCCACCGAAAGTAAATTAATTTGATAATGTGGAGAATCTAAGTGTCTAAAAATTAAGGTTGCAGAAAGAAAAATAATATCATGCATTTTAAGAAGTTGATAATATTTTATATTAATTTTATTTTCAGTAAACTAAGCAAAAACGTTCTAAATCTAGAGCGATAAAAACAAAAAACGTTCTAAAAAAAGAACGATAAATACGATAAACGTTCATAAATAAGAACAAATATTTAAATTATTGTTCTTTTATTAGAACAATATACTACCTTTGAACTAAAATAAAATACTATGGAAAAGCTATATAGGACGTTTGACCTAAAATTAAAAGCGATAAAAACTGATATTCGAAGGTCTTTATATGCAAATTTTGACTGGGATGAAAGGCTAATTTCTCTGATAGGAGCAAGAGGTGTTGGAAAAACAACTATTTTGTTACAACACATAAAAGAGAATTTTAAAATAAATAATGAAATATTATTTGTAAGCCTTGATGATGTTTTTTTTACAACAAATACACTCATAGACTTAGTTGAAATATTTTATACCAAAGGAGGAAAATATTTGTTTATTGATGAGGTTCATAAATACCCCAATTGGTCGAGAGAAATAAAAAATATTTATGATACTTATGCTGATTTAAAAATTGTATTTACAGGCTCATCAATTCTAGAAATTTATAAAGGTGAAGCAGACTTAAGTAGAAGAGCAGTTAATTATGAACTTAAAGGGCTTTCGTTTAGAGAATATCTAAAAATAAAGCACAAAATTTCATTTGATAAAATAATGCTTGATGATATAATTACAAACCATAGAGAAATAAGTGGGGAAATTACAAAGGAAATACATCCGTTAAAGTACTTTTCTAAATACTTAGAGGGAGGATATTATCCATATTTTTTGGAAGGGGAGAAATACTATCATCAAAAAATTAACAACACTTTGAATTTGATGTTGGAAATAGATTTGCCGTCAGTTGTAGGATTGAACTATGCCAATGTTTATAAAATCAAGAAGCTGTTGTATATTTTATCCGAAACAAGTCCTTACAATCCTAACATTACTAAGCTAAGCTCACAAATAGAAACAAATCGTGCTACTACTCTTCAATTTCTCAGCTATCTAAAAAGATCAGATATATTACATTTGCTAAAGTCATCGGGTAAAGGAGATGGTATTCTAACAAAACCTGACAAAGTTTATCTTGAAAATCCAAACTTAATGTATGCATTAGCAAGTAAAAGCCCGAATATTGGAACAGTGAGGGAAAGTTTTTTTATGAATCAACTTGCAAATTTACATGAAGTATCAACAGCAAAAACAGGGGATTTTCTTATTGACGAAAAGTATATTTTTGAGGTAGGAGGAAAAAATAAAAGTTTTGAGCAAATCAAAAATAACAAAAATGCATTTATTGCTTCCGATGATATTGAAACCGGATATGGAAATAAAATACCATTGTGGTTATTTGGATTTTTATATTAACGGCTTTTCTTTGAAAACTCATAAGGGGGATTCTATAAATACATTCGCAACAAAATCATTTGTCGCACAAAAACCATTCGCGAATTCGTGGCAAATTATTTCTCTCCACAAAAAGTTAAAAAAGAAAAACAATTCCATTGTATTAGTCTAACAAAAATTATTGTTTTACTTTTGAGAACAATAAAATCAGCTATTTTGTTCAAAAACATTATTAAAATATTTTCAGGAACATTTATTTCAAG
>JAYEOP010000400.1:4152-10024 GCA_034723125.1 Bacteroidota bacterium
TTAAAAAAGAAAAACAATTCCATTGTATTAGTCTAACAAAAATTATTGTTTTACTTTTGAGAACAATAAAATCAGCTATTTTGTTCAAAAACATTATTAAAATATTTTCAGGAACATTTATTTCAAGGGTGTTTGGATTTATCCGCGAAATTGTCGTTGCTTCATTTTTTGGTACAGGACGCATTGCCGATGCTTTTACTTTAGCCCTTATTTTTCCCAATCTATTTCGCCAAGTACTTGGTGAAGACATGGTGGAACGTGCTTTTATGCCTCCTTTCAAAAGTATGTACGACAAAGGTGATAAAGAAAAATCATGGAGATTTGTTTCTATTGTTTTCAATTGGTTTTTTATTTCCTTGCTTGCGGTTACATTTTTACTTTATCTTGTTGTTCCTTTGTTTTTCTCCTTAAAAGATTCATTCCCTGAACTTTTCGGTTTTATTTTTAAGGATAAATCTTTTGATTACGACCTTGCTTTGCATCTTATAAAAATAATTCTTCCTTTTACAATTTTTATTGGAGTTGCCGCTTTCGTAGGAAGCATGTTAAATTTCTTTTCAAAAAACTGGATTTTCGGTCTTGCTCCTGCAAGTTTGAGTATTGGGGTAATAATTGGAATTTACACCCTTTATCCTGTAATTGGAGGATACTCAATTGCTGTGGGATATGTTTTCGGGGCTTTTTTACAAATGGCTATTCAATTACCTTTTATTTTTAACAAAAAATTTAGAAGTGAAACGAATTTAAAATATTCGGGATTTAAATTAAAAGATAAAAGCAATGATTTTAAAACAATAAAAAGAGAAAGTAAGCTGATAACCCTAAATGCTCTTTTTGATAAAAGTCAGGAAATATTCGGGAGGTTTTTTGCCGCTACACTTATTGCCGGTTCTACTTCCTCTCTTTTTTATGCCGCTCGTTTGTTTCAGCTTCCTTTTGCGATAATTTCACTACCGATTACTAGAGGAATAAATCCTGAATTGAATAAAATGAAGGCTTTAAACGACAAGGTAAAATTTAACAATACTTTTCAAAAAGGTCTTGACTTGTATTTGCTTATTTTTATTCCGCTAACGACTTTTTTAATTATTTCCGCACCCGAAATTGTTGACATTGTTTTCCGAAGAGGAAATTTTGACAAGCATTCGTTAACACTTACAACAAAAGCATTTGTGATGTATTCTTTTGGTTTGTTGCCAATGAGCCTTGTGGGTTATTACAAAAGGGTTTTGTCTCTTTTTGATAAAAACAAATATGCCCTAAGAATTTCAATAATCGGAGCTGTTTTAAATATTCTTTTTGCGATAACAATTGTAAAAACTACAACAGCAGGACACGAAGGTATTGCTCTTGCTTCCTCCTTGGCGTTTTTTATAAACATGCTAATTCTTGGAAAATATCTTAACCGAGAATTAAAAGAATTTGTACAAAGAAAAATTCCGATAATTGAAATATTTTTATTGATAATATTGGTCGCTGTTTTTATTTTTGTAAGTAAATACTTTGAATTATATTTTTTTGAAACGAAATCCATATCCTTGTTGTCAATTTCCATTAAAGCAATTTCTGTCTTTACGGTCTTTGGGATATTTTATTTTATAATTCCCAAATTTCACCGTATATTGAAAGATTTTTTAAGATGAAAATAATTCAAACAGACAGAATTTTACAAAAGAATGCTTGATAAATTTGAATATAAAAATACCTACAGCCTTGTTTATGCGATTACACAACATCCCGATTTAGGATTATTAATAGAAGCTTTTGAGGTTAAATTGAATGAAGACAAAAGCTTTTCATTGACATTTAAAAAAGTAAATAACAAAAATATAAATGAATCCAAGTATGAAATTAATGCTTTTGATAGAGAAATTATTAGTTTAATAGATGAATATCAAGAGTTAATCATTGTTAAAAAATTCAGCAAAAAATCAAAAGGATACAGGGAGTTTAGAAGTAAGGAGTTTAATTACGACATTTTTAAATCACAGATAAGACCTTATATCGAAAGAAGATTAGTGAAAATATTTTCCTCGTTTGTAAAAAATTCTATTACAATATATTTTAAAGGTGAAAAAAAAGATTTCATCAAAGACAAGGAAATAAAGATAGAAAAAGCCGAAGTAGTTTTTAATTTTATAAAAAATAAAGAAGGTTTACGATATTTTTTGTCAATAAAAAACCAAAAAGAGGAAATTAATTTATTTGAGAAAAAGAAATTTATTTTTTCAAATATGCCTGTTTGGGTTTTTATAAATAATCAAATACTAACTTTTGATAAAAATTTTGATAGTAAAAAATTAACACCTTTTTACGAAAAAGATTATCTTTCTATTCCGCAATCTGCTGAAGAAGAATACTTTAAAAAATTTGTTTTTAAAACAGTAAAATATCAAAAAAATATAAGAGTAGAAGGTTTTGAAATTATCAATTATGATTTTGAACCAAAAGCAATCTTAAAAATTGAAGAAGACTGGCAGAATGAAAGTGTATTAACTCTTAAATTTCGGTATGAGAAATTAGTTTTTGATGCAAATAGCAAAGATGGTAATTTCTTAAAGCTTGAATCAAAAAACAATAATTATATCTTTCACAAAACAAATCGAGATTTTTCTAAAGAGAAAAAACAAATAAAATATTTAATGGATTTAGGATTAAAGAAAAAAAGTGATGCTACTTTCATTACTGACCAAAGTAAAAATCAAAAAACTCTTTACGGAATAGTCAATTGGTTGAATGACAATGAAAAGAAACTGCCTAATAAAGCTTTTGAAATTCAAGGAAAAGTTGGCACAAAAAACTATTTTACAGAAAAAATAGATTTAACTTTTAAGTTAAAAGACAAAATTGATTGGTTTGATGTTTATGCGATAGTGCGATTTGGCAAATACGAATTTCCATTTATTAAACTAAAAAAATATATTTTAATGGGAAAACGTGAGTTTGCTTTGCCTGATGGCACAGTCGCTGTAATTCCTTACGAATGGTTTTCAAAATATCAGGATGTGCTAATTTATGCGAGAGGAGGAGGTACGAATTTTAAAATACAAAAGTCTCACTATGAATTGACTCAAAATGCATTTCCTGAAATAAAAGAAAAATTTGAAAAGGATTATAAAAAATTAACAAAAATTGAAAGTATAGATTCTCAGTTACTTCCTACCAACATTAACGTTGAGCTAAGACCATATCAGAAAAAAGGTTTTGATTGGATGTATTTTATGGGGGAAAATAATTTTGGATGTTGCCTTGCTGACGATATGGGACTGGGAAAAACTGTTCAGACTTTGACACTTTTACAACAAAGAAAAAATGAAGTAATAAAAAGCGAGAATAGTAATGATAAAAACGAAAAAGTACAACTTAATCTTTTTACCTACAAAGAAAAGTCTGAAGAAACAAATGCCTCTTTGATTATTGTTCCTACATCACTGATATTTAACTGGGTAAATGAAATGAAAAAGTTTACACCTAATTTAAGATATCTCGTACATTCGGGAATGAAAAGGAATAAAACAAATATTTCCTTAAAAAATTATGATGTAATAATTACCTCTTATGGAATTGTTAGAAATGACTTTAGGCTTTTACAATCAGCCGAATTTGATTACATTGTACTTGATGAAAGTCAGTTTATAAAAAACCCTAATTCGAAAATATTCAGAGCTGTACGTAATCTTAACGGAAAACAAAAACTCGTTTTAACAGGAACACCTATAGAAAATTCACTTAGTGATTTGTGGTCACAAATGACTTTTTTGAACCCTGAATTATTCGGTGGTTTTAAATATTTCAAAGACGAATATATTATTCCGATTGAACAATTTGGTGATGAAAAAAAACAAGAAAAGTTAAAAAAATTAATTCGTCCTTTTGTTTTAAGGCGGGTAAAAAGTGAGGTAGCCAAAGACTTGCCATCTCTTACCGAAAACACCAGATTTTGTGAAATGACAGAAGAACAAAGTTCTTTTTATGAAAGCAAAAAATCGGAAATAAGAAATTTACTTCTTAAAGAAATTGGGAATTTTACTTATGAGAAAAAAACATTTGCTGTGCTAAAGGGATTAATGCAGTTAAGAATGTTGGCAAATCATCCGATAATGATAGATGAAAAATATGCTCACGATTCAAGTAAATTTAATGAAGTTACGGAACAAATAGAAAATTTAATTTCATCAGGCCATAAAATACTTTTGTTTTCCTCCTTTGTTCGTCATTTGAATATTTTTAAAAAACATTTTGAAAAAAACAAATTGAAATATGAAATGCTAACTGGAAAGGTTCCTCAAACGAAAAGGCAAAAAATGGTTGAGAATTTTCAAAATAATGAGGATACTAAGTTGTTTTTAATTAGCCTTAAAGCAGGTGGTTTTGGGCTAAATCTTACTGCTGCCGATTATGTTTTTGTCCTTGACCCATGGTGGAATCCTGCGGCTGAAATACAAGCGATTAACAGAGCTCATAGAATAGGGCAGGATAAAAAAGTTTTTTCATACAAGTTCATTACAAAGGACAGCATTGAAGAAAAAATCCTTAATTTGCAGGAAAAGAAAAAATTCCTTGCTGACGAATTTATAAATAATAATCCGCTAAAAACATTAAGTGAAAATGAAATTGAAAACCTTTTTAATTAAAAAGAGATTCTATGTTGATTTGTGTGGGTGAAAAAAAATTAAAGCCACAGATTCACAGACTAAAATTAATTTCTATGCAATATTCTAATAAGATATATGCAGAGCGGTCATAAACTGCGTTTTGCTATACCGTGTAAACAAATAATAATCAATACGTTAAACATAGTGCCAAATCTCAAATTATGACTAGACGAAGTATATGTCCTTTAGTCCGGATATATCTGGATCTGGCGAAAATTCATTAATTAATATCTCGTTAGAAAAAAAAGAAAATTTACAGATCGTAAACTCACCCCTTTGTCCCATAGAGAGGATGCCATCACACTCAGTGAGTTTGGTTTTCCCCTTTAGGGAATCTAAGGGGTACAGCTATGCAAATAATGAGTTTTCTTATAAGCACTAATTACAAAAAGAGTAATTTTGTAATCTGTGAATCTGTGGCAAATTTGATTACCCACAGTATTTGACATAGAACTATAATTAATAACAAAAAGAGATGAAAATAAAAATTGTAAATAAATCAAAACACAAATTACCTGCTTATGAAACAGAACTTTCTGCAGGAATGGATATTCATGCAAATATTGAAAAAAACATGAAGATAAAACCACTAGAAAGAATAGTGATTCCAACTTCACTTTTTATTGAATTACCACAAGGTTTTGAAGCACAGATAAGACCACGTAGCGGAATGGCTTTTAAATATGGAATTACCGTTTTGAACACACCGGGAACCATTGATGCAGATTACAGAGGTGAGATTAAAGTCTTATTAATTAATCTTTCAAATGAAGATTTTTTAATAGAAGACGGACAGAGAATAGCACAAATGATTATCTCCAAACACGAAAAAATTGAATGGCAAAAAGTGGATGTTTTAAACAAAACCAAAAGAGGAACAGGTGGTTACGGACATACAGGGGAATGATGAATGTAGTCTATAAACTAGCGAATGAATAGTTTAGGAAACAATAAAATTATACCGAAAGGTTATCATGTAAAAGAAAATAAATTTTCTTAATACCGAAATTTTGCGGTACAAGCTATGCTAATCCATCGGCATAATACTAGATTTTTTTTAATTAAATTGATGGGGGTTTAGTATTATTTTTTTTTACAGAATTGATTTTTCAAAAAATATTGTTGAAATATGTACAAATGTATCATCCCTCTTTGCTTGCAGAGAGGGACAGGAGGGTGAGTCAAAGAAAGTTGCTATGAAAATAAATGTTCAATTT
>JAYEOP010000401.1 GCA_034723125.1 Bacteroidota bacterium
CAAGGATTTACCTCTCCTAATTGCTTTTTAATGGGAAATTTAAACATTACTAATTGTACTTTTACCAACAACACTGCATCCAATAATGGTGGCGGAATCTACATTGACGAATCCAACCCCAAAATCTACAACTGTACTATTGCGGATAATGAAGCTAACAACCAAACAGGGTATGCAGGTGGGGTTTATTTTGATGGTACGAGTCAGCCAATATTTGGTAATACAATAGCATATTTCAACACTCCTTATGATGTTAAGAAAGTAACTGCTAATCCAAGTCCAACTAATCCGGATATTAATAATTGTGATTTCGCAAATTTTACATCACCATTTTATACACAAGGTAACACTATTAATGATCCAGAATTTGTTGATCATTCAAATGGTGATTACAGGATCTCAGCAAAATACTTCTCACCTTGTATTGATGAAGGAAATATTGCTTATTACCTGCCTAGTCTTTCAATATACGATATAAGAGGGAATGGATACAATAGAATTGTTGATGCAAAATCGGCAACCACTTATGATATTGACATGGGGGCTTACGAATACGAATATTTGAATGAATGGGGAAACCCAAATGCGAATTATAAAGTTGCTCAAAACGATTCAGTATTTTTAGAAGCCAGTAAAGATAATATCGTAATTTATCCTAACCCTGTTACTGAACAGTTCACCATAAGATTAAATTCTGAGGTTGAAGAAAAAGTTATTATTCAAATGATCAATACAATAGGTGAAATTGAATGGGAAGGTCAGATTGAATTGGTGGAAGGAATGAATCATTATACAGTCAATAGAAATGGTTTAGCGAAGGGTATTTATTTTATTAAATTAAATTATATCTATAAAAAATTTAAAACGTTTAAGTTAATTTTTAATTAAATCATTTCAGGGTTCCGGCTAATTAGCCGGAACCTTTTATTTTATTTTATGATAAAAAATATTATTAAGCATTATCTTATTTTTACTGGCATATTCTTTATTGTACAAATATCCCCAGTTTACGGGCAACTTGAAGCAAAGCACTGGTATTTTGGCACATGGCAGGGGCTCAGGTTTGAGAATAATTCACCTGTAAAAATATATGATAGCAAAATGTCCTCTCAAGTTGGGTCATCCTGTATTTCTGATAAATATGGCAACCTGCTATTCTATTCAGATGGGAAAACAATCTGGAATAAAAATCATGATACACTGAAAAATGGTTTTGATCTTATAGGATCAAGTGGTTGTGCACAAGCACCGATAATCATCCCTTATCCGGGCGACACCAATCTTTATTATCTTTTTACTGTAATGGGATCCTATACATGGCTTCAACATCAGGAAGGATTATGGTATCATATATTGGATATTTCAAAAGACAATGGAAATGGAGAGATCATTTTAAAAAATCGAAAATTATGCTCTGATGTACAGGAAAAAATTGCAGCTACCATGCATGCCAATAAACAATCGGTCTGGATCATAACCAGTGATTGGAACTCTAACAAATTCAAAGCATTTTTGATAACAAAAACAGGTTTGGATACAATACCTGTAATTTCATCAAGTGGTTCATACTTCTGGTCAAAAACCGGAGATGAAGGTGGACAATTCAAATTCTCACCATCAGGTAAAAAACTGGCAAACGCCCTGTCATTTCATGGTATTGTTGATATTCTTGATTTTGACAATAAAACAGGAAGAGTATCAAACTGCATAACATTAGATAGTTTTCCAAATCTATATCTTGGCGATAGGACATACGGAATTGAGTTTTCTCATAATGAAAAATTCTTGTATATTACTAAAAACAGCTATCCTGGTAGCATATTCCAGGTTAATCTATCCTCACGAATTGAAAGTATTATTAAAAATTCTATATATATTGTATATTCAAATCCTTATACTAATAGGTATGCTAGTCTTCAAATAGGACTTAATAAAAAAATATATCTTAATAGGGTTTCACATTTAGGTTGCATTAATGAACCTGATAATAAAGGAAATCTCTGTAATTACATTGATACTGCAATTACATTTTCATATAGTGTTGGAAATGGCCTCCCCACCTTCCTCCAATCTTACTTTTACTTACCTGATATAGAAATAGAAAACACCTGCTTGGGGGATTCAACAGCATTCAGTTTAAAAGACACTTCCAATATTGATTCAGTTTACTGGTATTTTGGGGATAGTAATTATTCATGGCAGTTTTATCCCAAACATGTATATTCAGATACAGGTTTTTATATAACAAATGCAGTTATTTTCTACGATAATACCAACGATACTTTTGAGC
>JAYEOP010000402.1:0-2470 GCA_034723125.1 Bacteroidota bacterium
GAACTTATTGTCTAAAGAAAAATTAGACGAAATCCTTTCTCCCGAAAACATGATTCATTCAAATAAAATGTAGAATCGCATCATTATACCAATGTGAAAGCTTTTGAGGAATTGTTTATTTGTTTATTTGGTGATTTGTTTATATTTTCTCGCAAAGACGCCCCGATACAGTCATTCTTCCTTATGGGGCAAGCAAAGAACGCTAAGAAGAATTGTTTATCTGTTTATTCGTAACATATAACTCTAAGTACTTTAGGCACTTTAAGTACTCTAAGTACTTCTTTTGGTTTATTTGAAAGCTTTTGTGAAACTCTTTGCTGGGAATTAAAATTTTAATAGCATTTTTTATTCGTAACACATAACTCTAAGTACTTTAGGCACTTTAAGTACTCTAAGTACTTCTTTTTACGCAACTTGGCATTAAAGGAAGATATGCAATATTTGTAGAACCCCTTAATTCATCTCAATCATTTTAAACAACTCATTAAGCTTTGGAGTTAGAATAATTTCTATTCTTCTGTTTTTTGCTCTTGCTTCTTTTGTCATTTTATCTTCAATTGGAACGTAAGGTCCTCTTCCTGCCGGTATAATTCTCTGTGGATTAATATCCCCATTTTTAATAATTATTCTCACAACAGTAGTTGCTCGCAAAACACTTAAATCCCAGTTATCCTTAATTGCTCCTTGTGTTGATGTATAGGGAATATCATCGGTATGTCCTTCTACCAAAACACTTATATTCGTATCTTTCTCAAGAATTTTTGACAATTTTTTTAATGCTTCTTTTCCCTCTGAATTAACATTGGTGCTTCCTGTTGCAAAAAGCAATTTTTCATCAAGAGAAACATATACTTTTCCGTTTTTTAGTTCAACTTTCAATCCTTTGTCTTTGTAACCGTAAAATGCTTTGGAAACACGATCGTTAAGTGCTCTTACAGTTGAATCTTGCGTGTTAAGAATATTTTGAAGATTAATAAGTTTCTTTTCTTTTTCATTAAGTAGCACTTGTGATTTTTCAAGTTTAGTTTTTGAATCAATATATTCATCTTTCAATTTATCAAGGTTTTTCTTCTGAATGTCAAGGTCTTTTGCTAAAGCAAGAAGATCTTTTTCACGTTCTTTTACTTTTGCCTTTGATTTTAAAAGATTTGTTTGCAAATCCAAAATCTCTTTTTCTTTACTACTAATTCGTTTATGGGTTTTTTGAGTCATCATTTTATATGATTGTTTCAAAAGTTGATAATCATTATCCTTTTTCCTTATCATTCTTCCAAAACTTGCTGTATCTGATTTTAAATCAGAAATACTTTTCTCTAAATCATTTATACTCATTTCTTTGTTAGAAATATTATCCTCAAGAATTCTGTTTTTATTATTGAGTTGCTCATTCTGAAATTCACACTGGGTTTTTTGAGCGGAAAGCTCAGCAAACTTTTTTTTGGGTACACAAGATGATAAAATAACTGTTACAAGTACAAAAGCTATAAAATATTTTGCTCTGATATTTTTCATAATTAACTATTGTTATATATTTTTTGTGAAAATAAGAAAGTACAAATTTCAGTTAAATTTCAATTGTAGAAAATTAATTTATTAACAAAATTTATGATTTATCAAAATTACTTATAAAGAAAAGCTTTCGCTTGAATTAACCAATTCCTTTCTTTTGCCACTAATGCACGAATATTTTTATTAGTGTATTCGTGGCTATTATTCTTCATAACATTATTCTATCTCCACAATCATCTATTCTTTTTTTTCTTTTGCCACTAATACACGAATATTTTTATTTCTGTTGCCACGAATGCACTAATACCTAATAATTTATTCGTGTATTAGTGGCTTATTTTCTTTATTCGTGCATTAGTGGCTATTATTCTTCATAATACTATTCTTTTTGAGTTCAGTCTTAATTCTCCAAAATTCACAATTAAAGCCAACTTATTATTCGACACCTTAAGGTAATTTAATGCTTGTGCTACAAATTCATCGGCAATACAGGTAACCCCCTTAACTTCCAATATAATCTTATCAAATACCACAAAGTCGGCATAAAATTTATGAGGCAATATAACACCCTTGTAATTTACTTCATATTTTTTCTCTCTCTCGTATGGTATCTCTGCCTTTTTGAACTCCAACTCCAAGGCATCTTTATAAACAATTTCTAAAAATCCTGCACCAAGATTATTATGCACTTCCATACACTTTCCTATTATCTGATAGCTTTCGTTTTTATATAATAATTCTGACATATTTTATTGTTTTTGCCACTAATGCACGAATATTTTTATTAGTGTATTCGTGGCTATTATTCTTCATAACATTATTCTATCTCTACAATCGTCTATTCTTTTTTTTCTTTTGCCACTAATGCACGAATATTTTTATTAGTGTATTCGTGGCTATTATTCTTACATAAATATTTTTTTACCCAATTGTTTTTTCTATCTATTGTCAAAAATAAAAT
>JAYEOP010000402.1:2570-9994 GCA_034723125.1 Bacteroidota bacterium
AAACATAATTACAAAATCAAATATAACAATAAGTTAAACAAAATGGAATTCTATTAATAAAATTGCTTCTATGTTGGATTAAAAAAGATTATTGAGTGTATTTTAAGAATTAAATAATACCAAAACCTATTACTCCCATATATAAAATTCAGTTACTTGAGTTTGATTTCCCCCATAGTTGCTATCTCGGCAACGTTCATAAGGTAACATTGAATTTCCTTTATAATGAAATTCAACTGTAGTTAAAACATTAGCATATTCAAACTGTTGGTATTTTACCATTCTGTCTAAATCATCATAAAAATGATAGTAGTGATATCTATCATTGTCACAATGAGCTTCAACTATTCTGCCTTTTTTATCTCTACCAATTTGTACATAACCAGATATATTACGTTTTGCGTAAATGCCTATTAAATTGCCATTATTGTCTAATTTATAGCAATTACCTCCCATACAAAACTCATTATTATCAATGCTACAGCTCGAAACGTTGTTCCCCAAATCAGTTCTAAATAATTGGTAATCGAATGAATAAATAAACTTGCCGGAGTAGAAAAAATATTTGGAATGAAAGTAGTCATCCCTCCCTGATCGTTTTGGAATCACATTTCTTTTCCCTACAGTTCGTTTTTGAATCAAATTACCATTTTCGTCATAAAAATATAATTCGGTTCTCTCCCTTCCATTATCCTCTTTTGAAATATGAGATGTAATATTTGCATTATCATCATATTTATAAAACTCAGAATTTTTTAAACTACCATTTTCTGAATAGTAATAACGATTTACAAATTGACCTTCCTCATTAAACTCATTTTTTTCTGACCTAAGAAATGATTTTGTTCCATTATGATGAAACTGATAAGTTTTAATTTCTAATGTTTTTGGCTTATCATTTATGTTATTTATAGCTAATATATCCTGAATCTTGGGTGCTTCCCTAAAATCTCTTATCGTATTTATTGTTGAATAATAGTCAAATTTTTTGTAAATAAACTCAGGTTGTTTAAGTTCCTTAACAAAAGAAAATTCCGGAATTAAGGAACAAATTGGAATGGCTTCATCAATTGGTAGAAACAACATGAATGACTTGCCATTGTATATTTTACTACTATAGGTAAAAGGCTGAAATTTTATAATCAACCCCCAATTATACCAAAGGAAATCTGCGTCTTTCAGGTTTATTCTTTCACATATATCTTTACATACTTCACCGATGGAGTCTGCACTCTCTACATCAAACATATTCTTATCTTCTTCAAGTAACTCAATATCACTATAATCCAACTTAGAAGTAGTTAAAGAATATATTTCATTTAAAGATGATGAAAGTTTATTTTGTATCTCATTTTGCATGGAAGGATTTAAACTAATTTTCCAAGCTTTAATTTTAGCAGAGCTGAGATTAGCTGTATAGTATTTTGATACAAGAATCTTTGTATTATGGCGGTTGTAAGCACTGCTGTTATCAATCTGAAACTCATATTTAATTTCAAACAAAAGTTTATCTTCAAAAACTGAAATTACTTTACAATCAATACGCATTAATTGAGAATATAAATTTGCAGGATAACGATTTCTGTTACCTAAGTTATTGTTACTACTTTTCAATTCATTATAAACACTAATTCTTTGCTTAACCTCATTATAGATTTTTAAATATGTATTCTCATTTTTCAATGCTAATTTGGCTAAAGCTTTAACTTCTTTGTTTATTGATTTTTCAATTTGTGTTTTTGCATTTTTAAATTGGAAGCAATTAACTCTAATGGTGTTTTTGATAAAGTCCTGCTCAGATAAAACCTCATCATAAGAACTTGTTATTTCATAAGTTTTATTAGAGAAAAAATTATAAACACCTTGAGCATTTACAGTTATACTTGTAATAAGTAAGCCTATCAAAAATAGTATGATATAAAATTTTTTCATCTTTTTCATTTATTCTGTAAAGAAATTTATGTTTAAAATCTGCTCATCTTTATTGTAATCGAATTTTAAACGAGAAAATCCTTTTTTAAGCAATTCAAGTTTTAGTTCATCTTTACTTATCTGAATTGTTTTCCCACCAACTAAAACTTCATAGGTGCCATCATTTAGTTTTTTACTTTTAATCTGTATTATTCCTGTAACATATTTCCCCCCTGCCAAAATGTTTTTACTTGAAGCTTTAATTATATATTCAACATCGTTTTTAGAATGGATAAAACTTAAATCTGCCTGATTTATCCATATCCCAAAGAAGTTGTTCGTTTCTGTTTCACTTAGTCCAAGTTTTAAAACCTCTTGCCGATAAGACGAATTTGTCGGATTTTCAAATACGATTGGTCTTGCATCTTTTATATCAATAGTCAGGTAGTTTTTTATTAATCCGGCTACAAAGCAGGGATTTGAGTTTGGCTCAGAAGATCGATTAGATATTACTACTTCTTCAACGTAGCCGGAATTTGATTTTGACTCCAATTCTATACTAAATTCCTCAGAATATCGGAATTCAATACTTTTAACATCAAAAAATGCTGTAAAGTTTTTATAATTGTTATCTAAACTTTCAAGAGGTCCTTTTAAGAACTCAATAGAAATTCGCTTAGGCTTTAATGTAAGTGATGTCCTATTTACGTTTTTACTTGAATAACTAACTGATGCATCAACAAACCCAAGGTAACCTTTTATTCGGCAAGGATTTAGTGTTAATTTCAATTGTTCATCAGCAGGAATATTTACAGAAAACTCCTTAAACATTGTTAAAGATAATGAGGCAAAACTTAATTCACTATTATAACTGGTGTAAAGATTCTTGTAAAAAATTGATTCATAATTTAGATCATCAACCGGCTTAATATAGTCAGGAAGATATTTTTTAAAAACGCTATATTCTATCATATATGCAAGAGTTTGCATAAACTTAACTTTGCTATAACTCAATGTGGTATCTATGCATGAGCAATGTAAAGTAGGCTGTTTTACTTCCAAATTTCCATTTTTGTAGTATTGAGAGTCAATTTTTGAGTCTGCATAAACCAACCATAATCCATTTTGTTTACCATTTATAAACTCTCCGCTTTTCTTTAAATTCCCTGATGTATCATATTCAACATAAGGTCCATTATACACTCCATCTTTGAATTGTATCCGATATTGCAAAGTACCGGAAGCAAAATAACCTACTCTTGTACTATCATGTTTGTGGTTAAAATAAAACTCTTGTCTTTTAAGTTGCTTGGTTCCAAAATAATACTGACGATTGCGTGTCCACCCCGGAGAAGCTTCAAGGGCAGTTGTTTCATTATTTAAAAATCCTTTACTATCATAAGTTGCATAATATTCTTTTACTTTATCATCTATTCGTTTTATTTGTCCATTATCATAATATTCAATATTCACAATACGTTTAGCATTTTCATCGAATACTGTCTTTTTTTTAGGTATCCCAGTTGGTTTATAGGTATTTACCCATTTAAACTTTGAATTATCAAAATATTCTCCTTTATAGATTTTATTTTGTCCTGCAAATTTTTCAAGAAATTTCCCTTGAATAAATCCATTATTGAAGAATTTAAACAAGAGGGTATCCTCTTTTATTGGATCAAAAAATATAAATTTACCATTTGGTAAATCATTCGAAAAGTTCATTTCTCCAAACTTTTTTCCGGTTGCATAGTACAAAGTATAAGTTCCATTCTTAATTGTGTCAGTATAAAATTTATTTGTAATAGATTGTGTTCCAACAGATTGAGCATATTTTTTGGCTGTTTCTAAACTTGCTTGCATACTATCCGGATTGCCATGAATATCACTGTAAGTAGAAATAATTTCTCCATTATCTGCGTAGTTAATATGATTGAGTACAAATTTTTCCGGATTCTGAAAACTTAGTTTGCGTAATTTTCCTGACAAGTAGTAGTATTGTGCATGTGCAATCCGATAATAGCTTGAATATAACTTAATTGATAATAATTTTCCATTTGGAAAATAATTCAGTTTTAATATATTCTTAAAATCCAACTCAATGATTTGCCCCTTATAATAAGTTTTGCTTATTAAAATATTCCCTGCAGAATCAGCGAAATATTTGCTTAAATACTTTCCTTTCTTATCATAGTTTACCCTCCAGTTTACATAGCATGTTTTTGTTCTTCCTGATTTATCATAGTATGAATAATAATTTTTTGTGTTTTTTATTTTTCCATTTTCATGATATTCAATAGATTTACCTTGTCCTAAGCCATCAATTATAGTAGCCTTCATAGCAAGTTGACCGTTTCTATGATACTCCTTTTTTGTTCCATTCATTATGCCATTTACAAATTCAACTTCAAGTACAAGTACATTATTCTTCCATCGATATTCAGTACCATGCTTTACTGAACTATCCTTTCCATTGCTATTAATTATTTTGTAAGGGATTTCGATAAACTTATTTCCATTCGCATTCCAATAAATTTTTTTTCCTGTTAGTAAATTATCCTTGTATTCATGCCTTTCTTTTAATGTGCCATTATCATAAAATATTTCCCAAACTCCGGTTTTCTTCCCCATATCAAAACTTTCTCTCTTCTCTATGTTGCCGTTTTTATAATAGCTTAATCGTTGCCCATCAAAAACATACGTATTTACCTTATTTCCTATTTTAATTCTTTCATAAAGTATTCCTTTAATACGCAAAGCTCCATCCTGATAATACTCTTTGTATTCTCCATATTTAATATCATTTTTGTATTTATATTCAGAAACTACTTTGTTATTCCGGTATTTTGTCCATACTCCATCTTTCTTCCCTTTAGTATAATTGCCTGCTTTAGTGATGTTTCCATTGTAATCAAAATATGTAGCCTCCCCATGCAATACCGATTTTTTCTTGCCATTTTCTTTAATGATAAGATAATTTGTTCGTGATAAAAGTTTTCTACTATTTGAGTATTTTTCTTTCTTTCCTATCAGTAAGCCTTTTTTATATCTTGCTTGAATTAGCAAATCTCCATTAGTAAAATACTCAGCATATTCTCCATGCAATAAACTATCACGATAACTGGTTTTTAGGATAAGTATTTTATGCCTGTAAATTTCATAGTCACCATCTAAGAGTGAATGTTTTCGCTTTGAACTGTATTTAAATTCCTTTTTTTCTTTCAGATTACCTTGAATATCAAACAACAGATACTTGCCATGCAAATTGCCTAATTTATATTCAATTTTACTGGACAATTTTCCATCATTATAATATACTTCCTGAATACCATGTTTTATGCTATCTTTTAATCGGATTATTTCTTTTACACCACTATTAGGATAGGAAATAACATATTCAATTAAATCTCCTTTTAGTGTTTTTGTGGTATCATAATTTGACTTTGCTTTAGTATTTTGAGCATTTAGCGAATTTGATAAAAAAACAAAAACTATCAAGAATATAAAGTTTGATAAAATTGAATTAAAAGATTCATGTTTTATACTGATTATCGTTTCTAAATTACATTTTGTGCTTTGCATATATGAGGGTTCTATAAATAATTCTTTTTTATGAAACAAAGATAATAAATAAACTGCAAAGCATACAGACGGATACATACTCACTTAGTTCTTTTCGTTTGCTTCGCTTAAAAAACATACAAAATTTGAGTCCACTCTAAAAAGTAATGAGTGTAGGTTTAGAAAATCAGAAATTGCTCCATTCCCTAAAAGGAGCCCTGATTTTCAGCTACTTCTCCATTTAGGGTTATAAGTAGAAAGGAGCTGGAAATCATTTTAAGACTTTTTAGAGTGGACTCATTTATTAAAAATATATTTACTATTTTTGCCAAAAATATAAGAAATAAATCAAATGATTACAAGAATGCAAAAAACAATTATCACTTCAATTTACCTCGCCTTTATTATTTTTTCAGCATCAGCACAAGTTGATAAAAGCGATTGGAAAAACGGATATCCCGAAGGTTGCACATCAATAACCGTAGGAAAAAAAGCTTCATCAGATGGTTCGGTTATCACTTCTCATACTGATGATAGTCATAAAACACGCTCATGGATGGATATTCAAAAGGCAAAAGACCATAAAGCAGGAGCAACAACTCCAATGTTTAAAAGAGTGAGCAGTGATAAATATGCAATGCCGAAATATGACCATAAAAAAATTGGAGAAATACCAGAAGTTGAACATACTTACGGATATGTAAACACAGCTTACCCTTCCTTAAACGAAAAACAACTTGCCATTGGAGAATCAACTTTTGGTGGAAGGGAATCATTACAATCTGATAACGGACTTATTGATTGCCAAAGACTTTGTAAACTAATGCTTGAAAGATGTTCAACAGCGAGAGACGCTATTAAAACCTCCGGTGAATTATTGAAGAAATACGGATGGAATGATGCAGGCGAATGTTTAACAATTGCAGATAAAAATGAAGTGTGGCATTTGGAGATTGTAGGACCCGGCAAAGGTAGCAAAGGAGCTATTTGGGTAGCACAAAGAGTTCCTGACAATCATGTAGGAATTAATGCAAATGCAAGTACAATCAAAGAAATAGACCTTAATAATCCTGACTATTTTATGGCTTCAGAAAATATTTTTCAAGTAGCAAAAGATAGCGGTTGGTGGAATCCCGATAAAGAGACTTTTAAATTTTGCCACGTTTATGCACCCCACAGCCGAACATCCCTTGCAGCAAGACGAAGAGAATGGAGGGTTTTTGATTTGCTTGCTCCTTCTTTACATTTAGACCCCAATGATAAAGATTATCCTTTTTCTGTAAAACCGGATAATCCTGTTACTTTGGAAAAACTTGTATCCATTTTTCAAGATTATTACGAAGGAACTCCTTTTAATTTTGTGAAAGACATTAAGGTAACTGATAAAGAAGGTAAAACGGTTTTGTCTCCTCTTGCAAATCCTTTTATGCCTTACGATATGAACAAGGTTTTTAAAATAAACGGTGGTTGGGGATGGCTTGGCGAAAGAACAATTGCCAGATGGTACACAATGTATGCAACGATTATCCAATGCAGGGATTTCCTTCCTGATGAAGTTGGTGGTGTTGTTTGGCTTGCTCAGGACAATGTAGCTTCTTCGGTTTACATTCCTGTTTATTGTCAAGTTACGGATTTACCAAAATCCTATAAAACTCCGGGACGAACAAATGGCTATACCCAAGAATCAGCATGGTGGGCATTTAACAGGTTAGGAACAATTACAGCTCATAGATGGGGAGAAATGCGTTTTGATGTAAGAGAGGTTTGGGATCCAATCCAAAAAGAGCTTTTTGAGAATCAAGAAGATTTTGAGAAAAAAGCATTGAAAATAAAAGATAAGGAAAAACGTATTCAATATTTAACTGATTATACAAACAAATACGGAGAAAAAGTTGTTAAAAAAGCTTGGGAATTAGGTGATTTTCTTTGGACAAAATATGATGAAAAGTTTTAAC
>JAYEOP010000403.1:0-7895 GCA_034723125.1 Bacteroidota bacterium
TCGCAATGACGGTATGGTGGAGTTTTTTTATAAAGGAGTCAACAGTATCTTGCATCCTCAAACAAATCAACAAATCACCGAATAAACAACTTAATGACAATTAAATGACAGCGAAGCAAATGACCACTAAATGACTATTGAAACAAATAAACAATTCTTCTTTAGCGTTCTTTGCTTGCCCCATAAGGAAGAATGACTGTATCGGGGTGTCTTTGCGAGAAAATATAAACAAATCAGTCGGCAGTCAAGAATAGTCCACAGTCTTCAGTCAACAGTCAAATTCCAAATAAACAAAACTTGCGACACGAAGTTAGCTCGTATGAGTCCGCATGGATAAACAACTTAATGACAATTAAATGACAGCGAAGCAAATGACCACAAAATGACTATTGAAACAAATCACCAAATAAACAAATAAACAATTCTTCTTAGCGTTCTTTGCTTGCCCCATAAGGAAGAATGACTGTATCGGGGCGTCTTTGCGAGAAAATATAAACAAATTACCAAATCACCAATTCATCAAGCATTTCTTCCTAAACTAATCAACAAAATTCTGTATAAGTATTTTAAACTAATAACTATAAAAATACTTTACTTTGCAGTAATTTAAATTATTAAATAATCAATCTATAATGAACAAAAAAATAATTATTTTACTTTTGATTTTTAGCTCAACAATTGTTTTTGGTAAAAATTTTCAAAAAGACACAATAGGAGATACAAATAAAATTAAAATCCACACCCAACTACTTGAAAATCTGGATAGTTTATCAACTTTGTGGTATGTTCAAAAGTCTTTGGATTTAGAAAAGAAAAAACATAAAAAAAATAAAATTACAGGAACACCTGAGTTTTCCGATTCTATTCTTAGTGAGCGTTTGTCAAATATACCTTCTGTAATTGCATTGCCTTATAATTCAAGAGTTAAAGCATTTATAAATTTATATGTAAATAAAAGACGAGGACAAGTTGAATCAATGCTTGGGCTTACAGAATATTATTTTCCGATATTTGAAGAAATTCTTGATAAAGAAGGACTTCCCCATGAATTTAAATATCTATCTTTAATAGAATCAGCTCTAAATCCACGCGCAGTTTCAAGAGCAGGTGCTACAGGTATTTGGCAATTTATGTACACTACAGGAAAAATTTACGGATTAGAAATAAATTCATTTGTTGATGAAAGAAGAGACCCTATAAAAGCAACTTATGCAGCAGCAGCTTTTTTAAAAGACCTTTACGAACTTTATGGAGATTGGACTTTGGCACTTGCCGCATACAATTGCGGACCCGGTAATGTAAATAAAGCAATTCGTAGGTCGGGTGGTAAAACAGATTTTTGGGAGATATTTTATTATTTGCCACGCGAAACACGTGGATATGTACCTTCATTTATTGCAGCAAGTTATTTTATGCACTATCATTCGGAGCATAATTTAGAAGCAAGAAAAATAAGTTATCCTGTTTTTTGTGATACAATAATGATTGATAAAGAATTGCATCTCAAGCAAGTATCTGAGGTCTTAAATATTGATATTGAACAATTACGTGATCTTAATCCTCAATACAGAACTGATATTATTCCTGCAAAAACAAAAACCTATTCTCTAAAACTTCCGGCTGAGGCTGCTACACGATTTATTGATAATCAAGAAAATATATTTACATACAAAGATTCTATATTTTTTAATCCAAAACTCGCAGTTGTTTCACCTCCAAGAAACCAAAGAAATAGAAGCTATAACCCACCAACTTCTAAAAATAAAACAGCGATTTATTATCGTGTGAAATCAGGCGATAATCTTGGTTTTATTTCTTCTTGGTACAATGTTCGTATTTCCGATTTACGCTATTGGAATAATATTCGTGGGAATATGATTCGTGTTGGACAAAAACTTGTAATCTATGTTCCGACCTCAAAAGCAGCTAATTATAGTAGTGTTGATAACAAAAGTTTTGCACAAAAACAAAGGGCAATAGGAGGATCTGTGAAAACAAATTCAACAAAAGCTACTAAAACTGTTTCGGCTAAGAAATTAAAATCAGGAAGCTATTTTATTTATGTTGTAAAATCAGGAGATAATCCTTGGACAATTGCTCAAAAATATTCGGGAGTGAGTTCGCAGGATATCCTTGATTTAAATGGAATTTCCAATTCACGAGGATTGAAACCGGGACAAAAAATTAAAATTCCAAAAAGATAAATGATTCAAATCCAGATTGTACAATGAAGCCATTTAGGATAGTTATTTTTTTAATTGCAGTTTTTCTGATATTGTCAATTGTGCTATTTGTATTTCCTAAAGGTGGAATAAAATTATCTGAGGATTTTTCTATTAAATTACCAACATTTGAAAATATTTTTAATCCAAAGAAAGTAGAATACGCTGATATTTCAAATATTATTAGCAATACCGATTCATTGATAACAGAGCCTGAAAAAGAAAAAAAAATTGATACTCTTAGGGCTGATGCAAATGATTTGATAACCAATGTTTATAAAATTCAATATCCTAATGGAGAAAAAGAAATTTTATATCCTTTCTTTCGTGAATTAAAAAACCTAAAATCATCAGGGAAATTGATAAGGATACTTCACTACGGTGATTCTCAGATTGAAGGTGATAGAATAACATCTTATTTGCGATTCAAATTTCAAAACATGTTTGGAGGTTCAGGTGCAGGAATGTTACCCATTTTAAATGTTACTAAATCAATTTCATTAAATGTAAATGCTTCGGATGAGTGGAAGAAATATACAGTTATTGGAAAAAAAGATTCTACGCTAAATCATAAACGATACGGTGCATTATTAAATTTTGCACGTTTTTCTCCTGTTTCAAATGATAGCATTCTCAATGATAGTATTAACTATGAAGCCTTGATAACTTTAAAAAAATCAAATCTCACTTATTATAACACAAGACAATTCAATCAGTTAAGATTATTTTATGGTTACAATAAACAAGCATTTACAATTGAGCTTTTTGATAAGGAAGAAAAACTTATTAGAAAAGATTCATTAGAAGCAAGAAATTCGGCTACAACAATAAGTTGGAAATTTGAAAAAACTCCTGAATTATTAACATTAAAGTTAAAGGGAAAAGATAGCCCTGATTTTTATGGAATTGCTGTTGATAACACTTACGGTGTTGCTGTTGATAATATTCCTTTGCGAGGTAGTGCAGGTCTTGATTTTGCTAAAACAGACCTTGTATTTTTGAGCAAGATGTATAGATATTTAGAGGTAAAATTACTTGTTCTTGAATTTGGAGTAAACGTTGTTCCTAATGTTGTTGACAATTATGATTATTACGAGAGGTGGTTTTATAATAATTTGAGAGCATTAAAACGAATTAACCCCGAAATTTCAATTATTGTAATAGGATTATCAGATATGGCACGAAAAACCGAATCAGGCAATTATTACGAATCCTATCCAAATATCGGATTGATTCGTGATGCACAAAAAAAAGCTGCATTTAAAGCAGGCTGTGGTTTTTGGGATCTTTATGAAGCTATGGGTGGAAAAAACTCTATGCCAAGTTGGGTCTTTGCCAAACCACCGCTTGCAGCTAAAGATTTTACTCATTTTAATCACAAAGGAGCAAAAATAATTTCTCAAATGTTTTTTAATGCACTAATTACAGATTATAAAGAATTTGCAAATCAATGAAAATAATATTCTTGAATATATTAAAAACAAAAAAATTAGCTGTTGTAAAAATGAAATATCTTTATTTATTTATTATTTTTGTTTTTAGTTATTTAGTAATTAATGCTCAGGATTATCCTCTTGAAATTGACCATTATAATTATATTCATTATGATAAAAACAAAATAGAATTTAAAGGCAAGTCGTATGAAAATTACTTAAATCTTTATAAAACACTTAACAGTCTTGCATTGCAAGGGAAAGGAAAAATTAATATTGTTCATATTGGAGATTCACATTTACAGGCTGATTATTTTTCAGGAGAGCTAAGAAAGAGATTACAGACATTTATTAAAGGAGGTCTTGGTTCAAGGGGTTTCCTTTTTCCTTACAGTGTTGCCAAAACAAATAATCCTACAAATTATAAAGTAAAATATACAGGTAACTGGGAAAGATGCCGAAATGTAAGTAAAGACAATCCGTTTGATTTAGGTTTAGCAGGAATAAATGTTTATACTTATGATAGCATTGCCTCAATGAGTTTTGAACTAAATACAAAAGATTATCCTCAATACGATTTTAACAATATTAAACTTTTTTATAATACAGAGCATTGCCCTTACACTATTGAAATAGAAAACGATGGAGGTAACAAATATGTTTATACAAATTACGATGCAGGATATTCCGAATTTCATTTTAGCAAATATTTCGATTCTGTAACTATTAAATTTATAAAACTTGATTCAATAAATGAACCTTTTATTTTTTACGGTATTTCATTTGAAAATGATAATCAGGGAATAACATACAGCACAATAGGAGTGAATGGTGCAGAGGTTGAGTCCTATTTGAAATGTAAGCTATTTCGTTCTCAACTAAATACCCTGAATCCTGATTGGATAATTATTTCTCTGGGTACAAATGATGCTTATTACAGTAAATTTGATTCAAAAGTTTTTGAAAATAATTACAATAATTTGCTTGACTGGATTGATGAAGTAGCACCGGGTATTCCAATACTAATTACAACACCGGGTGATAGTTACCGAAGAAGAAGATACCTGAATTACAACATGGAAAAGGCAGGAAAGGTACTTATGGATGTTGCAGAAAAACGTGATGTTGCTGTATGGGATTTTTATAACATTATGGGAGGTTTAAATGCTATTAGTTTATGGTATCATAGCGGACTTACTGCTCGTGATAAATTGCATTTCAATAAATATGGCTACTTATTACAAGGAGATCTTTTGTTCAATGCTTTTGTGAAATCTTATGATAATTTTATAAAAAATAACAAAATTAATTAAATGGAAATACTGAAAGATATATTTCTTTATAATCAGGATTCTCCTTTACTTTTTACTCAGCTTCTTTTCTGGGTTTTTTTTGCTGTTGTTCTTATTGTTTTCTCTTTAATTTATAAAAAGAAATTAATACGTACTGCTTTTCTTTTTATCTCAAGTTTATTCTTTTACTGGAAAACAGGAGGATATTTTTTTGTCCTTCTTCTTATAACAACATTTGTTGATTTTTATGTTGGGAAATTTATTTTTCTTGCAAAAACAAAACAAAAGAAGAAAATACTTTTGCTAATAAGTCTCGTTTTTAATCTTAGCATTCTTGCTTATTTTAAATATTCATATTTCATTATCGGAAGCATAAATTCTGTTTTTCATACAGATATTCAAGTTGTGAATTTATTTGCACAATGGACAAATTCATTAACAAATACGCATTTTGACGTTAGCTCTATTATTTTACCTGTAGGAATTTCATTTTATACTTTTCAAAGTCTTAGTTATGTAATTGATATTTCCAAAGGAAAGTTGAAACCCGTTGACAACATTATTGATTATGGTTTTTTTGTTACTTTTTTCCCACAGCTTGTTGCAGGACCAATCGTTAGAGCTACTCATTTTATACCCCAGATTTATCAAAAATTTAAATTAACAAAGGATGATTTTGGTCATGCAATATTTTTAATAATGAATGGACTTATCAAAAAGATGATAATTTCCGATTATATTTCTATAAATTTTGTTGACCGTGTTTTTGACAGTCCTCTTTCTTATTCCGGTTTCGAAAATTTGATGGCAACTTTTGGCTATGGAATTCAAATTTATTGTGATTTTTCGGGATATACGGATATTGCAATTGGAGTGGCACTTTTATTAGGTTTCCGAATACCGATAAACTTTAATTCACCTTATAAAGCAAAAAACATTTCTGACTTTTGGAAACGCTGGCATATTTCTTTAACAAGCTGGTTTCGCGATTACCTTTTCTTTCCTTTAGCACTTAGATTTTCGAAAAAACTTAAGAAACAAAAATACGCTTTTATAAAAGCTGATTACATAATTTATTTTTATGCAGCACTTTTTACCTTTATAATTACAGGTTTGTGGCATGGTGCTGCTTGGCGTTTTGTTGTTTGGGGAGCTATTCATGGAATTTGGATAGTGTCTCATAGATTTTGGATTACTCATATTAGAAAAAAGAGAAGAAAAAGTAAGATTAATAATTTTTTCTCGGTAGCTATCACTTTTATTTTATTGAATTTTACATGGATATTTTTTAGAGCCACCGACCAACAGCACATTTCTGATATGTTCTATCAAATATTCATGCATTTTAGCTGGGAAGTAATACCTGAGATGATAATTTCATACAAAGTGGTTTTTGTATTAATTATTGGTGGATACATAATTCATTGGCTACCCAAAAATTTCAAAATTATTTATGAAAATTGCTTCAAAGCAACTCCTGTTTGGGCAAAAGCAGTTATCGTTGCAATTGTTGTAATTACTTGCTACCAAGCTATCTCATCCGATGTTCAACCATTTATTTATTTTCAGTTTTAGTTTTTTTAGAGTGGACTCATAATATATTCAATACCTGTGATTTAAACATTAGTGTGCTACGTCAGTCAAAAAAAAATATTTATGTTATACTATTTAGTGTCTATAAGAAAACTCGTATGTTTTTGACTGTTAGAATATTATGTGTATTTTGTCGCTTGAATCTAATGTCATAAAGTAGTCATTTGATTGTCATTAAATTGTCATTAAGTTACAAAACCCAATGACAGCTTGGCTAAATGACTATTAATGACAATTGAATGACTTTTACATTCACATCCATTATTAATTCAAAGCCCAAGTATAATAAGTAATACAAAGTTTTCTTAGTGCCACTATTTAGGAAACTTTAGTATATTTGACAAAATAAAAAATCATGAGGACGATACAATTAAACATACCTGACAATGTTGATTTGGATGATGGAGAAGCTAAAATGCTATTTGCATCTCGTTTGTATGAAAAAGGGAAATTAACATTAGGACAAGCATCTGAATTAGTAGGATTGTCAAAAAGAACTTTTATGGAGTTATTGGAAAATTATGATGTTCCTATTTTTAATTACCCAATTTCGGACTTAGATAATGATATTAAAAATGCACAAGATTATAGAACCCCCCTTTAGAATTAGTAAGAAATTATTAAATGAAGCAAAAAGAAAAAGTGGAGAAAAGTAATTATTTTTGTACTTCGTAGGTACAGCCTACGAACAACTCTTCTTGTTGATAAAGCTTAAGTTTTTTAGCATAGAATTGGGAATAGGATAGAAAAAATAAATATTGCTAATAAACGTTAAAATATCAAACTATTACAAAACAATGGAATGAACTAAAATAATCCTGCATCATGATTGATTTAATAAAAACACACATTGAAGAGCCAGAAAAACTTGAAAGATTATATCAGGATGATAAGAAATTATTCAAATCAAATTTTTTAGAACTGTATTCAGAAATAGAAAATTTTCCTCAAGCGAAATTTTGGAAAGCAAGACTTGAATATAAAAAGACTGTATCTAAAACATTTAATATTCAAAAAAATGACATTATAGTATTAATTGCAACTTGCTTTTTAACAGGATTATTAATTAAGCTACCTGCAATTTTTGATTTTAGTATCAAGGATTATTCGTATTACGAAAAAAATTCAGCTTTAATTGTTTTCTTTGGTTTGTCACTTTATGCTGTTTGGAAAAATCAAATATTTGATTCTAAAAAACAGTTTATAATTTTTCTAGCATTTTTATTTCCGGCAATTTATATAAATTACTTACCATCCGATACCGACAGCCATTCTATAAATTTGGCATATATTCATTTGCCATTGCTAATGTGGTGTGTTTATGGTTTGCTTTACATTGATTTTGATTTCAAAGA
>JAYEOP010000403.1:7995-9964 GCA_034723125.1 Bacteroidota bacterium
ATAAAGTAAACTTTAAAAAGTCTGAGATTGGAATAGTTGAACAGACAATTGCCAAATATTTACCAATTTATACAGCATGGACAATTATTGTTGTGTTTGCTTTCCCTATAATTTTTGGAATGAAATAAACCTACAAATGACTAAAGAGTTCATAACAGATAAAACTTTTAAAAATAAAAATTATACTGAAAAGAATTTAGCAAAAGGGGAGTACGAGAATTGTACTTTTTCTAACTCCATTTTTTCAAATACCAATTTATCAGGATTAAGTTTCACTGAATGCGAGTTTGAAAACTGTGATTTGAGCATGGCAAAATTGAAGGATACTGCATTTAGAAGTGTAAAATTTATTAAATGCAAACTATTAGGATTACATTTTGACGATTGTAACGATTTCATTATTTTACTTGACTTTGAAGATTGTATTCTCAATTTTTCTTCCTTTTATAGTTTGAAACTAAAAAACATAACTTTTAAAAACTGTAAACTTGAGGAAGTGGAATTTATTGAAACAAACTTAAGCAATTCTATTTTTGATAATTGCGACTTGAACAGAGCAATTTTTGAAAATACGATATTAGAAAAATCTGATTTCCGTACATCTTTTAATTTTTCAATTGATCCTGAAGCTAATAGGATAAAGAAAGCAAAATTTTCAATGCACGGATTAAGTGGGCTTTTGGATAAATACAATTTGATTATTGAATAAAATAATTTTTGTATTTTCCGACTTAATAATAATTCTCACTATTTAGTACCTCTTAGAAAACTCTCCAAAATTAAAAAGGTTTCTTTTTGCGATATTTTTATTTTTCTCAAATCCCTGATGCAAATGCATCAGCTCATTTCCAAAAATTAAAAATCTCATCAAAAATAATTCATTTTATAAAAATAGATAGTTTTCTTAGAGACACTATTTACATCATATTACCCATTGGAATTATTTTTGCAACCTGATTGCGAATGACTATTTTAACAAAAGTTTTCATTTAAATTTGTATATTTCATTTTATTGTTTTACCTTTGAAGGCATAGAAATATGAAAAAATTTTACACATACATATCATTTATTAGCTTATTTCTTTTACCTAGTTTGCTAAATGCTCAAGATTTTTCTGTAAAAAAAGAAAATTTAGCAACTAGCGGACCTGCTTCAAAATCAGAAATTGCCACACAAAATATTGTATATAACAATACTTCAAAACCTATTACTCTAATTTGGAAAAAGGATGAAAACATTCCAGTGGAATGGAGTATTGAAATATGCGACAACACACAATGTTATGGTTCTGATACTGATAGTGCTGAATTTATTTTAGACCCAAATGATTCAGGAATTATTTCAGTTCATTTTATTCCAAATGGAAAAGCCGCCTCAGGAACAGTTGATGTTTATATTTATACAAAAGGTGGTAATTATAACAATGGAATAAATACTGTAAACACTTTAGAAACATGGACTGATGCTATTAACAAACCAAAAAATACAGCAACTTTTTCAATGTATCCAAGTCCTGTAAGAAACTACCTTACTATTAAATTTGACAAAAAAGGTAAGCACGAAATTGAAGTTTATAACATACTAGGAAGAAGAGTGTTGCATAGAGAAGCTAACAATGCAGACTACATGAAAATCTCTTTTGCAAGCCTAAAAAATGGAATGTACATTGTTATGCACAGAGATGAAAACAACAATGTAATAACAAAAACTATTGCAAGAGAAAGATAATTTTACTAGTTTTTCACGCCCCCTTTCATTTCCCAAAAATATTTTATATTTTCCTAATTTGAGAATTTAAAATGCATAGTTAATACATAATGAAAGAATATAGAAATAATTTACTAAAGTTTCGCATTTGAATATAAAGAATTGACATTCGGAAACTTATTAAATGTCGAGTTGTGATAACATAAAGAAAATCAATAGTATAATAATTCTATAATGAATTGTTTCACACTTTGTGATTCT
>JAYEOP010000404.1 GCA_034723125.1 Bacteroidota bacterium
ATAACCATTCCCGTTGTAGGGTCGATTTCAGAGTCTATCCTGATCTCTGCTTTCCATGTATGCCCATGCAGGCGTCTACAATTCCCGTCATAATTAGGAAGTTTGTGTGCTGCACTGAATGTTTGTGATGACGATTTTATGGGTTATTGTTATAGGAATTGTTTAGATTCTCCTCCGTAGCTTTAGCGAAGGAGGATTTAGTTATCTGTTTTTTCGTAACACATAACTTTAAGTACTTTAGGCACTCTAGGCACTTTAAGTACTTCTTTTTGTTTATTTGGAATTTGACTGCTGGCTGGAGACTGCCTACTGTTGACTGAGGACTGTTTTTTGACTACCTCTGCTAAAAAGCCCGAGATTGTCGCGGTCGTACCTCCCTCACAATGACGACTTTATGGGTTGTTGTTATAGGAATTGTTTAGATTCTCCTCCGTAGCTTTAGCGAAGGAGGATTTAGTTATCTGTTTTTTCGTAACACATAACTCTAAGTACTTTAGGCACTTTAGGTACTTCTTTATGTTTATCCGTAACACATAACCTTTTAGTTTTTAGTTTTTAGCTTTTAGTTTTAAGTACTTCTTTTTGTTTATTCGGAATTTGACTGCCGACTGCCGACTGCGGACTGAAGACTGCCGACTGAAGACTGCGAACTCTAAATATTTATTTTGCTAATAATTTTCCTTTTACTACCTTTGCACATGGAAAAACACTCTAAATATATATTCAATGTTAAATAATTCTAATAAATTTATTGGGAAAGGACTAACTTATGATGACGTTTTAATTGTTCCTGCGTATTCGGAAATAATGCCAAGAGATGTTGATTTAAAAACAAAACTTAGCAGAAATATTGATATAAATATTCCCTTTATTTCGGCAGCTATGGATACTGTTACCGAATCATCTCTAGCAATTGCAATTGCACGCGAGGGAGGTGTAGGTATAATTCATAAAAATATGCCAATTGAAGCTCAGGCGAGTGAAGTAAAAAAAGTGAAAAGGTCGGAAAGTGGAATGATAAAAGAGCCTATTACCCTTCATGATAATGCTATTATTGCTGATGCATTGGAAATAATGAAGGCAAAAGATATTAGTGGTATTCCGATTGTTGATGCCAATGATATTTTAGTAGGTATTTTAACAAAAAGGGATTTGTTTTTTGAAAAGGATTTTTCTAAAAGTGTATCAAAGGTAATGACAACACAAGAAAAACTTGTTACGGCAAAAAAGAATATTACACTTTTGGAAGCAGAAAAAATATTACATAAACATAAAGTAGAAAAATTACCTGTTATTGACAGCGATGGAAAGATAAAAGGACTTTTTACACACAGAGATATAAAAAAAATAAAGGATCATCCCTTTGCTATAAAAGATGAGTCTGGAAGTTTAAAAGTAGGAGCTGCTGTTGGAATTAATTCTAATACTTTAAAGAATGTGAAAATTTTACTTGATGCAGGAGTTGATGTAATAAGTATTGATTCTGCACATGGACATTCAAAAGCGGTTTTAGATATTTTAAAACAAATAAAAAAGAAATATCCTAATCTTGATGTTATAGCAGGAAATGTTGCTACTGCCGAAGGGGCGAAAGCTTTGGCGGATGCAGGAGCAGATGCTGTAAAGGTAGGAATAGGTCCCGGTTCAATTTGTACAACACGAATAATTGCAGGTATAGGAATGCCTCAGTTATCAGCAATTATGGAATGTGCGGAAGCTTTAAAAGGTACGGGAATTCCTGTTATTGCTGATGGTGGTATAAAGTATTCGGGAGATATTGTAAAAGCAATTGCAGCAGGAGCAAATAGTGTAATGGCAGGTTCATTGTTTGCTGGTGCAGAAGAATCTCCGGGAGAAACAATAATTTATGAAGGAAGAAAATATAAAAGTTATAGAGGAATGGGATCTGTTGAAGCTATGAAACAAGGTTCGGGAGATCGTTATTTTCAAGACCCTGAAAGTGATATAAAAAAACTTGTACCCGAAGGTATTGTTGGACGTGTGCCTTTTAAAGGTTCAATGTCAGAAATCCTTTATCAATATATTGGTGGTTTAAGAGCAGGCATGGGTTACACAGGTTCAAAAAATATTAAAAAATTACAACAAGCAAAATTTATTGAAATTTCTACGGCAACTGTAAAGGAAAGCCATCCTCATGATGTAATGATAACTAAAGAAGCTCCGAATTATAGTCCGAAGTAGGCGAAGAAGCGAAAAGGCGAAAAGGAAAGATAGTTTTATTACTTTGGAACTGATAAGTAAAAAAAATCATAGAGTATGGATGTTTTTATTGAATTAAATTTTGCGGTATAAACAACTGAATGTCCTTGATTGAGACTATTTATGAAAAGGTTTTTTAAAATAAAAAATAGAATTGTTCGTAACGCTTTGAAATTGTTTTTATGGATAAGTGGGGGAATAATTTTATTTTTGATATTTATTACCCTTCTACTTCATTTGCCATTTATCCAAAATGCGATAACCGGAAAAATTGAAAATTTTGTTTCAAATAAAACTGATTCAACCATAGAAATAAAATCTATTAATCTGTCTTTACCAAGGGGTGTTGTTGTAAAAGATATTTATACCGAAGATTTGCAGAAAGATACTTTATTCTATTGCCATAAAATTAAGATTTCAGTTAATTTGTTAAATCTTGTAAAAAAGAGATTGAAAATTGAGCGTTTTGAAATAGATGATTTGAGTTGTAACATAAAGCGTTCTTTATCAGATAGTAATTTTAATTTTGATTTTATTGTTGATGTTTTTGCTTCAGAGCCTAAAAATAATGAGAAAAAGAAAGATACACTAAAAAAAGGAATGCCAATTTCAATTGAAAATATTGAATTAAGTGATATTAATTTTTGTTTTAATGATGAAGTTTCAGGAAATAATCTTTTGTTCTTTCTTGAAAATTTGAATATAAATTTCGATTCTTCCGATTTGTTGTCTAATAAATATTTTGTTGATAAGATTAGTATTTCAGGTATTTATACAAACTTTGTGCAAAGCAAAATGCCACAAAAAGATACAACTGAAAAGGATGAGATTGCTCCTATGGATTTTGATATTGCACTAAACAGTTTCGAATTATCAAAAATTAAAGTTTTTTATGCAAATGAAGTAACAAAGCAAAATATTAAATTGAATCTGGGTAACTTAGCATTATTACCGGAGAGTATTAATATTGCAAATCAGAAAATTACTTTAAATAATTTATTGTTGCAAAATACTGAAATTGAATACAAACAAGGAAAAATTGATTCTTCATTGCTCGATTCAAGCAATAAAAATATTAGTGTTGAATCAAAGCAAAGTAAAAATAAACAATTAGGTTGGACAATAGCTTTAGAGAATTTTAAATTTAAAAATAATAGTTTGAAATTTGATAATAACAACTTTCAGAAACAACCATCAGGTATGGATTTAAACCATCTTTACATTTCAAATTTAAATATTTTGCTGAATGATATTTTTTATAACGGAGATATTATAAAAACAAAAATAAAGGATTTTAATTTTGTTGAAAAAAGTGGTTTTAATCTTACTGATTTTCAAACAGATATTGTACTTGAAACAAATAAATTGTCAATAACAAATTTTAAACTTACAACTCCTTTTACAAAAATTAATTCTGATATTCACTTAGGTTTTCCTTCTTTGGAAACAATTGCCGATAACCCTGATTTGCTTAAAATAGATTTTAGATTAAAGAATACTGAAATTGCAACAAATGATATTTTCTTTTTTGTGCCTCTACTTGCAGAAAGTCTGAATAGTGGTAATAAATTTTTGATAAATACAGAGTTAAAAGGTAAGTTAAGTAAGCTGACAATTGATAAATTTGAAATACTAACAGCAAGTAACACAAAGTTAAGTAGCAAAGGTTTTATAATAGATTTAACAGATTTTAAGAAAGCAAAATTTCACTTTCAATTAGATACCTTTTTTACTGTAAAAGATGACATTTTTAAGTTGTTATCAAATAGGCTAATTCCATCTTCAATTGAAATTCCAAAGGAAATTACATTGAATACTGATGTTTCAGGAAGTATTAACAATCTTACTTCTAACCTACATTTGTCAACTTCAATGGGAGATGTTGATTTAAAAGCAATAATGAAATATGATTCGCTAAGTGATAAAGATAATTTTGAAATAAATGCAAATATTGTAGAATTTAAAACAAATAAACTATTAATGGATAGCACACTCGGACTGCTTTCAATGAATTCTCATTTGAAAGGTTCGGGCTTGCGTACAAAAAATATTAAAGCGAAAATAAAATCTGAAATAAACAAAGCAACTTTTAATTCTTATGAATATAACAATATTATTATTGATGCCGATTATAGTAATGAAAAGCTCTATGCAACAATAAGTTCCGATGATGAGAACTGTGATTTCAATTTGGATTGTAAGTTGTTAATGGATGAAAAAACAAAGGATTTAAAATTGAATTTTAACTTAAAGAGAGCAAATCTTTATGTTATGAACTTTTATGATGAAGCATTTGTGCTTTCAGCAAACATAAATTCTGTTTCTTTTCTTGGTGATTCAAATAAAATAAATACTACTACCATAGTTGATAATGTTGTGATTAACACAAAAAAACAACTTTATCCTATTGATAAAATTGAAATTTTAACAAAAATAAATAATGAAAAAAGTTTTGTAAATATTAATTCTTCTTTGATTACAACTAAAATAAATAGTAATTTTAATATAAGTCAAATCTCTGATGTTTTATTGGCACATATTAATAAATATTTTGAAATAAACAAAAGTGAAACTAAATTTGCCACACAGGCTTATAACTTTGATTTAGAAATAGATATGTTAAATACCGATTTGCTTACTGATGTTTTTTTGCCTGATTTAAAAAAACTTAAAGTCAATAAAATAAAGGCAAGTTACAGGGGGGCTACACAGAATTTAAATTTTTCTATCTTAATTCCTGAAATTAAATATTTATCGAATACCATTGATTCGATTGAGTTAAAAATAAATTCTAATCAAAGTGAACTTTCGTTTAAAAGTAGCGTTGGAAAAATTCAGTTTGATACATTTGTAATAAATAAATTTTTAGTTAAAGGAAATGTTGCAAATGATAAAATTTATTCAACACTTTCATTTACTGATACAAAGGGAAAGAAAAAAATGAATATTCCTATGCTTTTATCAAGTTTGCAAAGCGGTTTTAAATTTAGTGTTTTGCAGGATAATTTGATAATGAACTATAAAAAATGGAATGTTCATGATGATAATTCCATTGTTTTTGAGAAAAATGGAATTGTAACAAATAATTTTGTTTTATCAAATGAAAAACAAAAGCTTTCAATTGATAATAACAAATCTGTTTTGGAAGCTAATATTAATAATTTTTCCTTGAGCAATCTAACTAATATTATTGAAACACAAAATAGTACAAATATTATAAATGGATTTTTAGATGCCAATGTAAAACTAAAAATAAAAGAGAATTTAACTCGTTATTTTGCCGATATTAATATTAGTAAAATTACATTTTCTGACATACAAATTGGTAATATTTATCTAAAAGCAAATAATAATATTATTGGTAAAAATGATATTTCTTTTGAATACAATAATTTAGATAACGAATTGAGAATGAATGGTTTTTTGTATTCATTAAATGATAGTAATTCAATTAATCTTGATTTAGATATAGATTTTACAAAACTCGAAAATCTTCAACCGACTCTAAGTAATTTATTTCCAAAAATGCAAGGGGAAATAACAGGATATTTAAATATTTCATCAACTTTGGATAATCCAAAAATATTGGGTTCAATGCTTTTCGAAAACATTGAACTTGCATCCTCCATTACTAATACTTCCTTAAAGCTAAAGAATGAAAAATTATTGTTTAACAAAAATTCAATTGTTTTTCCTGAATTTACAATTTTAGATTCCCTTGATAATAAGTTTGTTATAAACGGGAATATTCAAACAAAGGAATATAAAAACATGCAATTAAAACTTGATGTGAAATCAAAGGATTTTATTGTAATGAACACAAAGGCAAACAAAGAGATAAATTATTATGGTCAAATAAATTTAGGAGCTGATATAAAAATAAGAGGAAGTGTTGACAAGCCTGAAATTAAATCAGAAATATTTGTAAATAAAGGAACTGATTTTATTTATTCACTTGATGAAAAGAAGTTGGAAATGATAGAATCTGAAGGTGTTGTAGCCTTTGTTGATATGGATGCTCTTCAAGATTCGGTTTATTCAAATTTAAATGTTTCGGTAAATGATACTACCTTTCACAAAGTTAAAGGAATAGAACTGTTTTCTTTAATAAAAATTAATGAAGATGCAAGATTTAAAATAATTACCAATCCCATTTCCGGAGATTATATGACAATTCGTGGAAAATCTAATTTAAATTTTGCTTTGGATAGAAGCGGAAAAACCAGTCTTGTAGGAACTTATGAGATATTTGACAGTTATTACAAATTATCGTTTTATAATCTTGTAAAAAAAGAGTTTAGGATTAAAAAAGGTAGTAAAATAACTTGGAGTGGTAATCCTACTGATGCGAATCTTGATATTGCCGCAATTTATGATGTTGAAACATCACCCTTAGAACTTATATCAAATGAATTTGCGGGAATGTCGGATGACGAAAAAAATCGTTTCAAACAAAAATTGCCTTTTCATGTGAATTTAAATATGATAGGAAATATGATGTTGCCGGAAATAAGTTTTGGAATTGATATAGAAAAGGAACATAAAGTTAAATACCCTGAAGTGGCAACAAAGCTAAGAATGTTAGCAACTAAGGAAGAAATGTCTGAAAGAAACAAACAGGTTTTTGCACTTTTAGTAATGGGAGGTTTTATTTCCGAAGCATCTGCTCAACCAAATGAAGAGTCTGCTTCTTTTTCTACAACAGCAGCAAAAAATAGTGTTAATGGAATTTTAACAAAACAATTAAATAAACTTTCGGGGAAATACGTAAAAGGAGTAAATCTTGATTTTGGATTGGAATCTTTTGATGATTATTCTTCAGGAACTATTGATTCTAAAACAAAATTGGATATGCATGCTTCAAAAGATTTTTTTAATGAAAGGCTAACTGTAGAAATGGAAAGTACCATGAACATTGAAGATAATGAAAATGAAAAGCAAGAAGATTTATCGAATATAATTGGTGATGTAGCTGTAATTTATAAAATAACACCCGATGGAAAATTTAAGTTGAAAGCTTCACGACTAAATGAATATGACGTTTTTGATGGAGAAATTATATCTTCGGGAATAACATTAATATTTGTAAAAGATTTTGATGCTTTAGTAAGAAAACAAAGATATAAAACACTAAAGGAAGGAAAAGAATGATTGTCGTTTTTAAAAAATATAAGCTTTTATTAATTCCAATTGTTATGATGGCTTTCGTTTCTTGTAGCGGTCTGTCAGGATTGCAGTATGGTGAATATCTTTACACAGGAGCAAAAATAGAATATACAAATTCATTGAGTTCATCATTAGAAAATGAAATTGAAAATGTTGTTAAACCAAAACCGAATTCAAAATTATTGGGGATGCGTCCCAAATTGACTTTGTATTATTTAGCAGGGGATAAGGACAAAGGATTTAGTAAATTATTGAAAAATAAAATTGGAGAAAAACCAATTCTTTTTAAAAATGTAAAAGCAAAAAAAACGGCTTTATTGATTGAAAACAGGCTTGAAAATAATGGATATTTTAATAGTAATGTTAATTATAAAATTGAAAAACAAAAACGGAAAGTAAGTATTAAATATTTTGTTGATGCAAATGTGCAATACTTAATTGATACATTGATATTTCCGCAAGGAAGTTCATCTATTGAAAATGAAATCCGAAAAACATATTCTTCATCATTATTGAAAAAAGATAATAGCTATAATTTAGAAGTATTAAAAAAGGAAAGAAAACGAATTGACAAAATTTTGAAAAATAAAGGATATTATTTCTTTAATCCTGATTATTTAATATTTCAAATTGACTCTTCAGTTGCTAAATCAAGGCTTAATGTTTATCTTAAATTAAAAGACGAAACACCTGACAAAGCAAAATTTGCATATAAAATTAATAATATTTTTGTGTATGCTGATTATTCTCTTGGAAATTTACTTGTTGATACATCTCTTGTTGATGGAAAATATTACATTTCAAAACACAAAATCTTCAGACCTAATACAATATTAAATGCTGTTTATTTTCAGCAGAATAAAGTTTATTCAAGGAATGTACACAACCTAACTTACAAGCATTTGATGGCATTGGATGTTTATAAATATATAGAAATCAAAATAGTACAGGATTCAATAAGCAAACATTCATTAAATATAAAATTATTATTAACACCAAAGAAAAAAATATCGGTTGATGCTGAGTTGAGTGCAGTGTCAAAATCAAATAACTTTGCAGGACCTGGAATTAAATTTAGTTTTACTGATAGGAACTTTTTCAAAGGAGCAGAAAAATTTAATATTAATTTGGATTCTCGTCTTGAAACGCAAATTAGTGGAAATAATAAATGGAACAACTCATACAATATTGGATTAACAAGCGAACTGTCAATACCTCGTTTTGTTCCCTTAAAATCAACAAGCTATTTTGTGAAATTTGTGCCGTTAACAAAAATAAATCTTGGATATAATTTATTTAATAGAATTAACTATTTCAAACTCAATTCTTTGAAATTTACTTTTAAATATAAATGGAAAGCTAATGCCTCAAATTCACACACTTTAAAACCTCTTGTAATTGATTTTGTTGATTTAGTAAATAGCTCAAGTGAATTTGAAAAATACCTTGATAAAAATCCAATAATACGAAAAAGTTTTGAGGAACAATTTATTTTAGGTTCAGGCTACGAGTTTTCCATTACTAATTTAAAAAAATCAAATTTGAAACTTAATTATGCTTTTAAAGGTAGTTTGGATTTATCAGGAAATTTGTTGAATTTATTTGCAACCAAAGCAGCATCTGAAGATATAGAAAAAGTTTTTGGAGTTGTGTATTCCCAATTTTTGCAAATAAAAAGTGATTTTAGACTTAATCAAAAAATTAGTAAAAAAAGCAAATTTGCATTTAGGTTATTTTCAGGAATAGGCTTGCCTTATGGAAATTCTACAACTTTGCCTTATTTAAAGCAATTTTTTATTGGAGGAACAAATAGTTTGAGAGCTTTTACAGCACGCTCAGTAGGACCGGGAGAATATTTGCCTGATAATACAGGAACAGAAAATATTTATTTTGATCAAACAGGGGATATAAAATTGGAAACTAACCTTGAGTATAGATTTGGAATTTATAGCATTTTTAAAGGAGCATTATTTGTTGATGCAGGAAATATTTGGCTTCTTAATGAAGATAAAAATCGTAAAGGTGCAGAAATAATTGCCGATAAAATTATTGACCAACTTGCAATTGGAACAGGACTTGGATTACGGATTGATGTTACTTTTTTTGTGTTACGTTTCGACCTTGCTTTCCCTGTGCGTAAACCATATATGCAAGATAAATGGGTTTATGATAAAATTAATTTAGCATCAAAAAACTGGAGAAAAGAAAATTTAATACTGAACATTGCAATTGGCTATCCTTTTTAAAAACTCCAACATACCGTCATTACGAAGGATGGCAATCTGTTGAAAGAATTGTTTATTTGTTTATATTTTCACGCAAAGACGCAAAGAACGCAAAGAAGAATCTGCTCATCTGTTTATTTGGTGATTTGTTTCAATAGTCATTTAGTGGTCATTTGCTTCGCTGTCATTTAATTGTCATTAAGTTGTTTATTTGGTGATTTGTTTATTCGGAATTTGACTGCGAACTGTGGACTGGGGACTGCCGACTGATTTGTTTATATTTTCACGCAAAGACGCAAAGAACGCAAAGGAAAAAGTTAAAAAAAATCAACGTTATTCAGGCAAACA
>JAYEOP010000405.1 GCA_034723125.1 Bacteroidota bacterium
TATTGACCCACATATTCCCTGGTTGTACAATTTTAAACTCGATTTTAAATTTAAGTGATGTAATATCTATTCCTAAAATAAAATCGTTGAATACTTTCGGTAAGACCTACTTGGTTTATCCTGAATGAAGTTGAAGGGCTTGGTGGTCCCGACCAAAAGGTGCGGGATAAATTGTGAGAGCTGCACTTTGTTAGCCGTAGTTTTAACGAAGGAATACTGGTCCGTACGGATCAGCCCTCTACTCGATTATGCTACGTTTTCATTGTTTTGTCGGATTAAATCAGTTCAAGAACCTCTGAATTTCCATTGTTAAATTCCAGTTTTAATGACATTTTGTTCACCTTCAATGCTTCAACATATCTCCGGATTGTCCCAAATTTTGTCTCTTTCAGGTTGTTTTCAATTTTTGAAATATAAGACTTGTCTATTTTCATTAATTCTGCCAATTGTTCTTGGGTCAAATTCTCTTGTTTTCGTAGCTTTTTCAAAAAGTCTCCGATTAATTCAATTTTCAGGTCTTTTTCATATTGTTCCCGAGTGCCACTCCCTTTTGGCCCATAAACTTTGTCTTTATGTCTGCCATGGGAAACAAATCCCATTTTTTCTAATTTTTTTCGTCTGTTATCCATTTTGTCATTTATTTTTTATGTCCTGAAAAATAATTGTTTCTAAATTTTTCGGCTTTTTCAATTTCTTTTTTCGGGGTCTTGTTTGTTTTTTTCTTGAAACCATGGGTCACAATTATCAATGGGTCATTTGGTTCTTCCGTATCAAAAAATGAAAAAAGCCTGTGAAATACACCCCTGAAGTCAACAACCATTTCCCAAATCCCATTTGAGCCAGATAATTTCTTAAACCAATCCCCAAAAAGGTTCAATTCTATTTTGTCGATTACAAAGTCTATTTTCCGTTGTTCTTTTAACCCTAATGTATCATAGAAATCCTGTGCTTCTGGTGATAAATAAATTTCATACCTTTTGTCCATAAACCTTTTCTTTTTGCAAAGATATGATATTTATTTTAAATATTGCCCTTTGTGGCAATTAAGTTTTTGGTATGTTCTATATAAATGCAGCATAACATCAGTCTGTCTAATAACCCTAACCACCGATTAATTTTTTGTCAAATATAAAGCTATTTCTGCTTTACTCAACTTTTTCTATGGTTAAAAAAGATGTTAATCCAAAAACACAATTAATTTTTTCTTTTATCTAAAGAACCGCCAAGTACAGCCTGTGCTGAATACTTTCGGTAAGACTCGCTTGGTTTATCATGAACGAAGTTGAAGGGCTTGGTGGTCCAGACCAAAAGGTGCGGGATAAATTGTGAGAGGTGCACTTTGTTAGCCGTAGTTTTAACGAAGGAATACTGGCGGAGATTACTCCGTCAGCCGCCTACTCGATTGTGCCCTCGTTGTTTTTCATTTTTCATTCCTTAATCATAAAATTGCCAACCGTCTCCACTTAAATATGTCCAGCCGCAACCGGTTCCAATTTTGTAATCAATCGAATAATATCTATTTAAACTATCAAACTGGTATTTAAAATCAATTCTTTCTAATCCCCAATTACTCGTTGGTATTTTTTCTAAATATTCAGGTTTTAAATCTGTTAGTTTTTCTGGATAATGTTCTTTTTGTTGAAAATACAAATCCAATTTTTCTATTATTAAAGTTGCATTCTCTCTTCTTTCAGAGTCTTGATAACGCATTGCTAAAAATCCAATTCCATGTCCTGCAAGAAATGCGAACATGATTAGCAATCCAGAATTTCTTTTGCTGTGTTTATTTTTAAAATCGGTCAACAAGACTATAAAGCCAATTAGTAGTCCAAAAGCAGTTAAACCAAACGCTAAAAATATTTCAAATGGAATCAAATCAGGATTATATCGAGTCATCAGAAATGCTTGAATCAATCCTATAATAATTATTAAAAGTATTTTCAATAAAATCTTATTCATTCCTATTGTTTCTCGGTTTCTTTACAATGGGGCACAACATTAGTATAAACGGAATATTCCGTTTATTTCCATTATGTTTAGATATACTCAAAAACCTATAAGTCCATATCATCCATCGGGTTATCAATATCGCCTGCCTGTGCGTAGCACGCAGACAGGTCAAGCTCTTTGCTAGTAATATGTGTGTAAATTTCTGTTGTTTTAATATTCTCATATCCTAATAAATTTGAACAAAAATAAATTATACTTTTCTTATACATAATCTCATGTATATCTTTTGATACTCACAAAAGTAATTATATTTTATTTAG
>JAYEOP010000406.1 GCA_034723125.1 Bacteroidota bacterium
ATAAACAAATCACCAAATAAACAATTCTTACAACAACCCATAAGGTCGTCATTGTGAGGGAGGTACGACCGCGACAATCTCGGGCTTTTTAGCAGAGGTCGTCAAAAACAGTCCTCAGTCGGCAGTCTCCAGTCGGCAGTAAAAAACAGTCAACAGTCAAATTCCGAATAAACAAATAAACAAATCACCAAATCACCAAAACTTGTCCGTATGGATCGCCATTTCCAGCGCCCAAACAAACAATTAAAAAAAAATTCACTTTTTTTGTTTACCTTTTCACTTTTAATTGTACTAATAAATAATTAAACAATTTTTTTATGGATTTTATTTTACGTATTTTTGAATAATATTTCTATTTAGCATATATAAATGAAAAAACTATTAATCATATTTTTTTTTATAACTGTTTCGTTAAATTCTTACGCTCAATTAGAAACCAAAAACTGGTACTTTGGCACCTGGGAGGGGATGAGATTTGAAAACAATGTGCCTGTTCCTATTTATGATAGTAAAATGTGGGGAAGCCTTGGAACCTCTACTATTTCCGATAAAAATGGTAATCTTTTATTTTATGGGGGTACTTATAAAGATGCAACCATTTTCAACAAAAATCATGACACATTAAAAAATGGATATGGTTTAATTAGTAATAGTGCCTGTGATCAATCACCCATGATAATACCACTCCCAGTAAACCCGAATATCTATTACTTATTTACCGTATGTTCTATTCTAGGGTTACACGACACTACTATTGCAGGCTTTTATTATCATATTGTGGATATGACAAAGGATAATGGAAATGGGGAAGTTATTTTAAAGAACAAATTGATTTGCAGGAATGTAAACAACAAATTAGTAGCTACTTTACATGCTGATAAAAAATCGGTATGGATAATGGTAAAAGATAATTATTCTAATAATTTAAAAGCTTATTTACTTAAAAACACAGGTTTAGATACAACCCCTGTTATTTCTTCAGTAGGAACATATACCGGAAGTGTTTGGGGTGATTGGCGTGGACAAATGAAGTTTTCACCTTCAGGAAAAAAACTGGCTAATGCAATTAATTTGACTGGAAAAGTTGATATTTTTGATTTTGACAACAAGACTGGAAAAGTTTCAAATTGTATCACTATTGACAGTATTCCTCAGGTTGAAGAAGGTTATGACAGAACTTATGGTATTGAGTTTTCGCACAATGAAAAATTCTTGTATTTTTCAGTTCATGGTGCCCCTGGTCAACTATACCAAGTAGATATTTCTTCGGGAATAGATAGTATTGTGAAAAAATCGTTATTTCCTGTTTTTATAAATAATATTAGTAGCTTTTATTTTTGCCTCCAGATAGGTCTTGATAAAAAAATATATTTAGCACGACCGAACTATTATTTAGGTTGTATTAATAAACCAGACTTAAAAGGTAATGCCTGTAATTATGTTGATTCAGCCATAAAATTCAATAATAGTGTTGGGATGTCCCTCCCCACCTTCCTCCAATCCTATTTTTACCTTCCTGATATAGAAATAGAAAACACTTGTTTGGGGGATTCAACAGCATTCAGTTTAAAAGACACTTCCAATATTGATTCAGTTTACTGGTATTTTGGGGATAGTAATTATTCATGGCAGTTTTATCCTAAACATGTGTATTCAGATACTGGTTATTACCAAACAAGTGCTGTCATATTTTATAATAATACAAACGATACCTTTGAAAGGGAAATCAGAATCAGTAATTATGCTTATGCTAATTTTGGTATTACGGATAACTCGCAGTGTTTGCTTGGCAATGAGTTTCATTTTTATGATTCATCCACCGCTATAGACGGTAGCATGACCTACGAGTGGGATTTCGGGGATAGTACAGGCTCGTTTCAGCAAAACCCTGTAAAGTCATTTTTAGTTGCTGATACATTTAATGTTAAATTAACGGTTACTTCATCTTATGGTTGCGAAACATCAAAAACCAAAGAGCTTTATGTACAGCCAATGCCTGAGTCAAAAATAAACATAAACGACACAGCCCAATGCCTAAACGAAAACAACTTTACTTTCTTAAACCCAAGTGATTCCTTAAATTTAAATGTTTCAAAAACATGGCATTTCGGAGACGGCAACACATCAAACTCAGACACGGCACAACACATTTATTCAATTGCCGATACTTTTAATGTGGTTTTAATTGAGGAGACAAATCATGCTTGTAGAGACACGGCTACGAGAGAAATAATTGTCTTTCCAAGTCCTGTTACAGATTTTT
>JAYEOP010000407.1 GCA_034723125.1 Bacteroidota bacterium
ATGGGGCAAGCAAAGAACGCAAAGAGATTTTTATTATCTGTTTATTCATAACTTTTAGTTTTTAGCTTTTAGTTTTTAACTCTAAGTACTTTAGGCACTCTAGGCACTTTAAGTACTTCTTTTAGTTCTTCAGTCTAATCTAACTTGTCAGAAAGTTCTCCCCAGTTATTCATAGTTTGTTCTAGTTGGTTTTTTAGTGAATCGTAGTGAGTGGTGGTTTTATTGGCTTTTTCAATGTTATCGTAAAAATCAGAAGATTGCATTTTTTTTTCAATTTCTTTGATTTCGTTTTCTATTTTTTCAATTTTCTTTTCCAGATTTTTAATAGAGTTTTTTAGCTTTCTTAACTTCTTTTCTTGATTTTTATCTTCAAGGTATCTTTGCTTGTTTGACTTATTGCTTTTATCCTTTTTGCTATTAAAATTCTTTTTGTTAAAAATATCTCCTGCTTCAAAATCTCGAAATGTTTCAACTTTATGTTTATCCAAAAATTCATTTATTGGACCTATGTGTTCTTTAATTCCTTTATCAGTAAATTCAAAAGTTTTTTCTGTTAAGTTTTGAAGAAAATCCCTGTCGTGAGAAACAATTATTAGTGTTCCGTTGTATTGTAAAAGTGCTTGTTTTAAAATATTTTTTGAACTTATATCAAGATGGTTTGTTGGTTCATCAAGTATTAAAAGATTTATAGGTTTTAAAAGTAGTTTTGCTATGGCAAGCCGTGATTTCTCTCCTCCCGAAAGTACTTTTACTTTTTTATCAATGTCATTTTCTGTAAAAAGAAAAGCTCCTAAAAGACCTCTTGTTTTTGCAATGTTCGACCAATCTCCTGTTGCTTGATTTTGGATTGTGTCAAGTACTGTAATGCTTTCATCAAGAGTATTTTCCTGCACTTGGGCATAATATCCAACTTCCACATTATAACCTGTTTGTAAATGATTGTCAAAATCAATTTCTCCATTTATCATTTTAATAAGTGTAGTTTTTCCTTCACCGTTTTTACCTACAAAAGCAATTCTTTCACCAATGCTTATATGGAATTCAAGATTTTGTAGAATAGTTTTATCTCCATAGCTTTTACTTGCATTTATTGCTTCAACAACTACTTTTCCAGAACGAGGAGCAGTAGGGAATTTTATATTTATTTCCGAATTATTTGATTCGTCAAGTTCTACACGATCAATCTTTTCGAGCTGTTTTATTTTTGATTTTACTTGCTTTGCCTTAGTGTTTTTTGCCCTGAAACGTTCAATAAATCTTTCTTGTTGTTTAATGAATTGTTCTTGATTTTGGGCTGTGGCAATTTGTGAATCAAGCCTTTCCTGACGAGCAATCAGAAATTTTGTAAATGTTAATTTGTAATCATAAATTTTACCATTAATAATTTCTATGGTACGATTACAAACATTATCCAAAAACATTCTATCGTGGGAAACAAGCATTACCGCTCCACCATAGTTTATCAAAAAATTTTCTATCCAAATTATTGATTCAATGTCAAGATGATTTGTAGGTTCATCAAGTAGAAGTAGCTCGGGTTTTCTTAAAAGGATTTTTGATAATTCTACTCTCATTTGCCAACCACCGCTAAACTCACTCATTTTTCTGTCAAAATCATTTTCTACAAATCCCAAACCTTTTAATATTTTTTCTACATTTCCTTTTCTTTTATTTGCATCAAAATAATTTACTCTTTCCAATTTGGAATTTAAGTTGTTTAGTAATTTTTCATAACTCTTAGATTGATAATCTTTTCTGATGGCAATTTCATTTTGGATTTCTTTTAACTCATCTTCAATCTCATCAATTTCTTTAAATGCAGTAATAGCTGTTTCGTAAATAGTTTTTGAGCTGTCAATTTTTAGTTCTTGTGGTAAATATCCTATTGTTTGCCCTTCAGGAATTACAACTTTTCCGCTTTCCTGCTTTTGAATTCCTGCAATTATATTTAATAATGATGTTTTTCCTGCACCGTTTTTTCCAATTAATCCTATACGATCTTTTGGATTAATGTTAAATGAAATATTACTAAATATCTCTACTGAAGAAAATTGTAAGGATAATCCTGAAACTGAAATCATGTTTTGTTAAGTCAATTTTTTTTAAAAGTGCAAAGATAGGAAGAATGAAGTTCAGGATACAAGATTCAGGATACAAGATTCAGGATACAAGATTCAGGATACAAGATTCAGGATACAAGATTCAGGATACAAGATTCAGGATACAAGATTCAGGATACAAGATTCAGGATACAAGAT
>JAYEOP010000408.1 GCA_034723125.1 Bacteroidota bacterium
CTGAGGACTGTTTTTGACTACCTCTGCTAAAAAGCCTGAGATTGTCGCGGTCGTACCTCCCTCACAATGACGATTTTATGGGTTGTTGTTGTGGGAATTGTTTATTTGTTTATCTGTTGATTTGTTTATTTGATGATTTGTTTATTCATAATTTGACTGTTGACTGAAGACTGCCGACTTCTTTAATTGAAAGCTCCACCATACCGTCATTGCGAAGGAAGAATGACTGAAGCAATCTGATGAAAGAATTGTTTATTTGTTTAGATTCTCCTCCGTAGCTTTAGCAAGGAGGATTTAGTTATCTGTTTTTTCGTAACACATAACTTTAAGTACTTTAGGCACTTTAAGTACTCTAAGTACTTCTTTTTGTTTATTTGGAATTTGACTGCTGGCTGGAGACTGCTGACTGAGGACTGTTTTTGACTACCTCTGCTAAAAAGCCCGAGATTGTCGCGGTCGTATTCTGACAACTAATAATTGTAGTAAAATTATCACATTGTTTTTGTCAGAATACTCCCTCACAATGACGATTTTATGGGTTGTTGTTGTTGTAGGAATTGTTTATTTGGTGATTTGTTTATCTGTTTATTTGGAATTTGACTGCGAACTGTTGACTGTTTTTGACTGCTGACTGGAGACTGCCGACTGGTAATTTGTTTATCCGTAACACATAACCTTTTAGTTTTTAGTTTTTAGCTTTTAGTTTTAAGTACTTCTTTTTGTTTATTTGGAATTTGACTGCGAACTGTTGACTGACGACTGTCTTTGACTACCCAACTCCCCTACTCTTCCTTCAACCTCATTTGCGGAAACAAAATAACTTCCTGTATTGAATGTGAGTCCGTAAGCATCATTGTTAGCCTGTCAATACCAATTCCAATTCCTGCTGTTGGAGGCATTCCGTATTCAATAGATTTTAAGAAATCTTCATCCAGCACCATTGCTTCCTCATCACCTCTTTTACCAAGTTCAAGTTGTTTTTCAAATCTTGCTCTTTGGTCAATAGGGTCGTTAAGTTCCGAAAATGCATTGCAAATTTCTTTACCTATTACAACACATTCAAATCTTTCAACAAGTCCGTCTTTACTTCTGTGTTTTTTTGCCAATGGAGACATCTCAATCGGATAGTCAATTATAAATGTAGGATTTATAAGATTAGGTTCACATTTTTCGCCAAAAATCTCATCAATTATTTTCCCTTTACCCATTGTTTTATCAATAGGAACATTTAGTTCTTTTGCTGTTTTAAAAAGTTGTTCCTCATCCATTTCCGAAATATCAATTTTAGTAAATTCCTCAATTATCTCAAACATTGATATTCTTTTCCATGGTCGTTTAAAGTCAACTTCTTTACCGCCATAAGTTATTTTTGTAGTTCCAAAAAGCTGTTTTACAAGCCCTTCTATTATCTCTTCATAAAGATCCATCATCCAAATATAATCTTTGTAAGCAACATAGAGTTCTATTTGAGTAAATTCAGGATTGTGGAATCTATCCATTCCTTCATTCCTAAAATCTTTAGCAAATTCATAAACTCCATCTATTCCACCAACTATAAGTTTTTTGAGGTAAAGTTCATTTGCAATTCTAAGATACAATGTTTGGTCAAGAGTGTTGTGATGTGTTTTAAATGGTTTTGCAGCAGCACCTCCGTAAATCGGTTGGAGTATAGGTGTTTCTACTTCAAGATATCCTTTGTTGTTTAAGAAATCACGAATATACTGTATTATTTTAGCACGTGTTTCAAAGATTTTTCTTGTGTTTGAATTTACAATCAAGTCAACATATCTTTGTCTGTATCGTTGCTCAGGGTCGGTAAAAGCATCAAAAACAGAATCTTCTTTTTCTTTAACTATCGGTAATGGTTTTATTGATTTTGATAAAAGTGTTAATTCATTAACTTTAACAGTTATTTCTCCCACTTTTGTTACAAAAACTTCACCTTTGACACCAATAATATCACCTATATCAAGTAATTTTTTAAATACTTTATTGTAAAGTGTTTTATCTTCTCCGGGGCAAATTTTATCACGATTTACATAAAGTTGAATTTTGCCTGAAGAATCTTTAAGCTCTGCAAATGATGCTTTACCCATAATCCTGCGACTCATTATTCTTCCTGCAAGACTTACATTTTCAAATCCCGTTTCGTTTTCTTTATAATTGTTTTTTATTTCTTGAGCTGTTGTTGAAATTTCATAAGTTTCAGGAGGATAAGGATTAATCCCGAGTTTTTTTATTTCTTCTAATTCTTCTCTTCTTCGTAGTTCTTGTTCGCTATAATTTTCAGCCATGATAAAATTGACGTTTAATGTGTTTTAATAATCAAAAAATTTTAAGTGCAAAGATAAATAAATTTTGGATTTCATAAAACTAAGAATAAACTCCATCATTAAATTTTATTACATTATCCCGATTTGTTTCAAAAATTTAAATTGTCTCTGAAAAACTCTGACAATCTTGATGCGAAGGAATAAATAGAAGCCCCCTTAAATTAAAATCCTCTGCGAGTTTTATGAGTTCGTTTTTGCAGAATCTTCAGTGTTAGATTCTGATGAAAGTTGCAATTTTGTTAAAACACAAACTGACTGACCTAATGCTCCGAAATCTTTAAATACATGACCGTTTTCAAATTTCACCGGTTCAGGAAGTGGTATATGTAATTCTGTTCCATCAATAATACTTTCTATTTTTAAATCCAGATGTTCAGACATTGCTTTAATTGCATCCCGACTAATTAGATGGTTTAAAACTTTATTTGGGTTTGGGTCATTAACATAATTTTCGAAAAACGACCAATGCGATGGCATAGAAAATTCCAGAAATGAAAAAATAATTTTCCCATCTACTTTCAAAACTCTTTTGGAATCAATTAAATACTTATATATTTCTTCATGAGTTAAATGTGTAAATACTGAAAAGAAAGAAATAAAATCAACAGATTCATCTTTAGCAGGAATAGTTAAGCCTGCTGCTGTTTTAAAAACCCAGTCGGGTCTGTTACAGCTTTTTCTTGCGTAATTCACTAACTTTGGGACAATATCAATCCCAATAAATTTCCCTTCCAAAAAATCAACTAATTGCAATGCTAATCTACCGCTTCCACAACCGACATCAACAATAACATGATTTTTTTTCAAGCCCTCTGAAAGTAATAAATAGTATTCAAGCTTTCCAATTGCTTCAAACTCACCACCAATTATCAATTTCATTGCTTTATTTTCATCAATATTTTTCAATACTTCCGAAGCGTTACTGATATAAGTTTTTTTAAAATGTGGCTCTTTTTTTATAATTTTATAAAATAAATTTTTAAGATATTTTTTTATTTGACTCAAATTCATTTATAATAATTTTTATAATAGATAAAATAAGGTTTGCAAAAGTATTGAAAAACATGTTTAAGAAAGCAGATTATTGAAATAACAAACAGCACAAGCTAAAAAAAATTATTACATTTGCAAATGATTTTAAACAAATTTAAACAGAATGATACAAAATATTGAAATAAAAAACTTCAAGTCGGTGGTTGACCTCTCACTGGACTTAGGAACATTCAATGTTCTCGTTGGTGAAAACGGTTGTGGTAAATCCAATATTTTGGAGGCGATTGCTTTCGGTGCTGCTGCAAGTGCTGACAAGTTGGACTATGAGTTTTTAGGAAGTAGAGGAATCAGAGTTACAAATCCTGAATTCATGTATTCTGCTTTCAGCAATGGCAAGAAAAAGAAACCAATAACTATTAACTTTAAAACAAAAGAACAAAAATACTTCTTCGATTTATTAAACGATCTAAACAACCCCAAAAAGTGGAATAACCGGAAAAAGCAAATAGCACTAAAAGAAATAGAGAAAATCTTTCACGCCATTTATATTGAAGAAGATGAAAAGAAAAGAGATAAGGTTTTATCAGAATTCAGTGAGGGGAAAGAAGAGATTTCTTCTATTACTGAGTTTTTAAAACCTTTACGAAAAGATACCGACTACAAAGATTTGCTTAGAATACTTTTTCCAACAATACTTGAAAGTATTTTTTCAAATTCCGAGATTTCAAATTACATTATTTATTCACCAGAGCAAAGTAGCTTAAGGAAATTTGAGGAGACAGCTCAAATGTATCCTCTTGGAATAAAAGGTGAAGGGCTTTTTCAATATTTAAAAGAGCTGGCTTTTGATAAGAAAAAGATAAAGACTTTAAATGAAATAAAAAAGAATCTTATGCTACTTGACTGGTATGAAGGTTTTGAATTGCCAGAGAACCTGATGAAGAATGAATTTGCCCTAAGAATTAAAGACAAATACCTTTATCCTAAACTTCAATATTTTGATCAAAGAAGCACTAATGAGGGATTTTTATTCTTGCTGTTTTTTTCCACTCTTTTTATTTCAAAGACAACACCGACTTTTTTTGCGATTGATAATATTGACACTTCTTTAAATCCAAAACTTTGTATGCAATTGACGAAAAATCTTGCTTCGTTAACCACGAAAAATAAAAAGCAAGTCATTATAACTACTCAAAATCCTGCAATACTTGACGGCTTAAATTTAAAAGACGACAATCAGCGTTTGTTTGTAGTAAGTAGAAATAATGAAGGACATACACGCATTGAACGAATCAAATACAATGATAAACGCACAATGAGGTTATCAGATATTTGGACTAAAGGGTTTATTGGTGGGCTTCCAGAAAACTTTTAAATTTTACTCATGACAAGAATTGCTTTAGCCACAGAAGGTAAATCGGAACACTGGATAGTCAAACATTTAGTTCAAAATTATTTTAAAGGTAAGGAGATTTTCTTCAGACAAGTTCAGCCACAAATTTTTAACGACACCCAAGAATCAGTTGGTGGTTGGCTTGAGATTTTAAAGTTTTGTGAAAGAACAGACGACATTAAATCTGCACTAATTGAAAGTGATTATTTGATAATACAAATTGATACGGATGAATCTCAAAACCCCAATTTTGGTGTAACTCATACCAAGCAAGGTTCAGTGTTGAAAACCAGCGAAGAATTATTTGAAGATATTGTTTCAAAAATTAGAGGAATTATAAATCCAGAGATAGAGACTGAATATAGCAACAAAATCATTTTCGCAATTTGCATTCACTCGATTGAATGTTGGCTTCTTCCAATCTATTACACAAACAATCATAAAAAAGATATTCGCAATTGCTTATCAACTCTCAATACAGAATTGAGAAGAAGAAATTTAAATGTAATTCCACCTAAAAAGCAGAAAGAAAAACGTCAAGCCGTTTATGAAAATGTTTTAAGAAAATGGAAACGAAGACAGGATATAGTTTCTTCATCAAAGCACAATTTTGGTTTCAAGAAATTCATTGAATCTTTAAAAATGATTGAAAGCAAAGAATAATAACAGGCGTAAATCCTAAAAAAAATTAAAAGTTTAAAAGCTCAAAGTTGCAAGGTTTTTGCGAAATAGAAATATTCAATTTTTTAAAATAATCTTTTGTTTTACATTATTAAATTTTATTCTTTTGATAAAAATATTTAAGCACTTATTGATAATAGCTTTTTTACAAGTTATTGTATTTTATCCAATCAAATCATTTGCTCAAAAAAAACAAAATAAATTTACAATTCATGGATACATAAGGGATCTTTCATCGGGAGAAGAACTGATTGGTGCTACTGTTTACATTAAAAATTTAGAAAAAGGAACAGTAACCAATAGTTATGGATATTATTCTATCTCTTTACAAAAAGGGAAATATATATTGCTATATTCATACATGGGATATATTTCAAAAAAAATTGAAGTTGAATTAAAAAATGATTTTCATAAAAATATTAACCTCAGGTCATCAGCAATTCAAGCGGAAGAAGTTGAAATAATTGCTGAAAGAACTGATGTAAATATAAAAAGTACTGATATTGGAAAAATAGAACTTCAAACAGCAACTGTAAAAAATATTCCTGCTTTGCTTGGTGAAGTTGATATTTTAAAAACCATTCAATTATTACCTGGCGTACAATCCGCAGGAGAAGGTAATTCGGGATTTTATGTAAGAGGCGGTGGATCTGATCAAAATCTTATTTTACTTGATGAAGCAGTTGTTTATAACACAGGTCATCTTTTCGGATTTTTTTCAGTTTTTAATGCTGATGCGATAAAAAATACAACTTTAATAAAGGGGGGAATGCCTGCAAATTACGGTGGAAGACTTTCATCGGTAGTTGATGTTGCCATGAAAAACGGCAATGATAAAAGCTATCATTTTGATGGAGGAATAGGAGTTATTTCTTCACGATTAACAGTTGAAGGACCTTTATTAAAAAATAAAAGTTCTTTTATGTTATCGGGTCGCAGGACTTACCTTGATGTTTTGATAAAACCTTTTGTTAAAGAAAAGTTTAAAAGTAATGCTTATCATTTTTTTGATTTAAATACAAAGTTAAGTTACAGATTTAGTGATAAAGACAGAATATTTTTAAGTGGGTATTTTGGTCGTGATGTATTTAGTTTTACAAGTCCCAATTCAGCTTTTGTAATTTCAATACCATGGGGAAACACAACCACAACCTTAAGATGGAATCATCTTTTTAACGAGAAATTATTTTTGAATACTTCAATAATTTATAATGATTACAATTTTAAATTCAATATGGAAAGTGATAAGTTAAAAATGCTTATGTATTCAGGAATAAAGGATATAAATTACAAAATGGATTTTGGTTATTATCCTGCTATAGCTCATAAAATAAAATTCGGATTAAATTATACATATCATACATTTACACCAAGCTCAAGTAGTGCATCCATAGGTGATGACATTGAATTTAATACTGAAGACATTAAAAAGAAATATGCTCATGAATCTGCAATTTATTTTCTTGATCAATATGATGTTTCCGATAGATTAAAAATAAATGCAGGATTAAGATTTTCTACATTCACAATCGTCCCTCCTTATTCTCAGCTAATTACTGATGAAGATGGCAATGCAATAGATACAAATTATTTTACCGGAGAAGATGAAAACACAAGCTACTTTGGACTTGAACCAAGAATAAATGCAAGATTTACAATTAATAAAAAATCGTCTGTAAAAGTTTCATTTATGCATACAAAACAATACATTCATTTAGTTTCAAATGCAAATTCTACTTTACCAACAGATGTTTGGGTGCCAAGTACAAAAATGGTAAAACCTCAATCGGGAGATCAGTATTCAATAGGATATTTCAGAAATTTCTTTGACAATAAAGTTGAAACATCTATTGAACTTTATTATAAAAAAATGAATAATCAAATTGAGTACAAAGACGGCTACATTGAAACAATGGGACGTGAACTTGAATGGGATTTTGTTTTTGGTACAGGCGAATCTTACGGTATGGAATTATTCATTAATAAAGTATTTGGAAAAACAACAGGGTGGATTGGATACACACTTTCCAAAACAACACGTCATTTTGAAGATTTGATTACTAAAGATTTTCCTGCAAAATTTGACCGTACTCACGACCTTTCAATAGTTGTAAGTCATAAATTTACAGATAGATTTTCCATAGGAACAACTTTTATTTACGGAACCGGAATTGCCACAACTTTACCAATTAATTTTTATATGATTGATAATAGCATTGCTAACGATTATATGCCACGAAATAGCTACAGAATTGAACCATATCACAGGTTAGATATTTCAGCAAGATTAAAAAATAAAAAAGAAAAGAAATTTTCGAGTGAGTGGATTTTCTCTATTTATAACGTGTATAATCACAAAAATGTGTATTTCATTTATTTCACAAATGAAGGTATTCTCGGTGAAGGAGACTTTTCAAACAAAGCTTACAAAGTATCATTATTTCCAATAATTCCTTCAATAGCATGGAATTTTAATTTTTAATAATTATGAATATTTATAATAAAAAACATATATGGTTTTTGTTTTCCATAGTTTTAATTACTCTTATGTCTTGTGAAGAAGAGATTACGTTAGACATGCCAATAGGAGAGCAAAAAATTGTAGTAGAAGGATATATTGAGCCGGAAGCTCCACCCTACATTTTACTTACTCATACTATCCCCTATTTTTCTCAGGATTTTACAAACGAAATAAGTGATATTTTTGTAAGCGGTGCCGAAATTTCAATTTTTAATGGAACAAAAACAGTTGATTTGATGGAAGTTAATATTAGCGACCTTCCCGATTCCATTGCAAGGTTTTTATTAGATGAATTTCAACTTTCGGTAGAAAATATTGAAAATTCTAAATTGGTTTTTTATACCACTATTGCTATGATGGGCGAAGTTGGAAAAGAATATACTTTAAATGTCAAGTCTGGTAATAAAATTATTGAAGCTAAAACAACTATTCCCCCAAAAATTAGTTTTGATTCCATTTGGGTTGAACCACATCCAAATCCAATGATGGATAGCCTATTTATGTTAAAAGCAAAATACCAAGACCCACCAAATGAAAGTAATTATTACAGATATTTTACTAAAAGAAATGATGAACCCTTTTATCCAAATCGTTTTTATTCTGTTACTGATGATGAGCTTTTAAATGGACAAAATGTAACATGGACATTTATTCGTGGTGAAAGTAAATACAAGGAATTTAATCCAAGGGATTATGGATTTTTCAAAAGAGGAGATACTGTAATAATTAAATTTTGCACCATAGACAAAATACATTTTGATTTTTGGAACACATATTCTGCAGGACAATTTTCAGGTGGTCCATTTATGAGCCCTGTTGAAATTACTTCAAATGTAGATGGAGGTTTAGGAATATTTGGTGGTTATGGAGCAACTTATATTGAATATATTATTCCTTAGAAGTTTTATTTATTCAAAACATATTGATTTCCACTCTTGTTGACAACATTAGTAGCAAACAAATTCAATTGCAAACTCCCCTTCCCCTTATTGGTATCCTCTTCAACAAACAAAGCATGCACCTTACGGATTTAAAGAAAAAACAAAAATTAGGTTTATCAAAAAAATTTCATTAAACTTTGCAACAAATATTAATAACTTATAAATTTAATGGATTATGAAAAAAATAAAATATTTTTTACTGTCTTTTTTATTAATTTCCAGCGTTGCTTTTTCTCAAAACCCATTCTTTCCTAAAGTAGGACAATTCTTTGAATGAGTGTGCTTATGATCTTTATATTGACAACATGGGAAATAAAGCAATGACTGGTTTTGTGGAACTTAGCCAAGGCGATAAAGATATTGCATTTTGGTATATTGATTCACTTGGGAAATGCTTTGGGATACTAATTATTATTTTAACATGAATGAAGTTGCTTACGCCATAGCTCCACACTCAACAAACGGTTGGGTGCTTGTTGGTTATACGGAAGGTTTATACCGACCCGCCTGTACGAACAGGAGATACAAGAAAAGAAATTTTTGCAATGAGAATTGATACAACAGGAGATACTGTTTGGACTTTTCAATACGGGAGAGATAGTTATAACGAAATAGGCTACTCGGTTGTAAACAATGGTAATGATAATTTTATAATATTGCGAAATAGCACACCAATTGGTAGCGGAGATGCAAAAATAAGGGTAATAAAAATTGGAGCGGATGATTCTTCGTGGAACAATTTATACGGAGCAACTAATTATGACATAGAAGCTTATAAAATAATTAATGACTATGGTGGTAATTACATAATTGCCGCAAATGATGTAACAGATGATATAAATCCTAAATTGTATTTAATAGAAGACAGTGTAGGTAGATTGTTAAACACCTATGATTACAACCTGAACGATGACACAAAAATATTTAGTATTGATACTGCATTTGATAAGGGTTATATTGTTGCGGGCTATGGAATTTGCAATAATGATACGGATGGATTTGTAATGAAACTTGATACAGCTTTTGAGCAA
>JAYEOP010000409.1 GCA_034723125.1 Bacteroidota bacterium
AGAACAATAACATTAAAATTATAAATTGAATCAATTTTTTTCCATGCTATTTGATTTTTGTTTTGTTTTATTTTCCAATAAATATTTCTAACAAAAGAATCGGAATAAGCCTCAGGACGTGGGTCAATAAAGGGTTTTTGTGCAGGAAAATTGTTGAAAATTATATAGGCACCAATATCAAAATTATTGAAAATATGAGAGGTAGTTTTAAAATTTGAAAGGTGCTTTGCCGCTTTGTATTCATCTTTATTTATTCCAATTCCAAAATTACTTTTTATCGGATAGTAATACCGGGGTTTTAAAATAAAAATATAAGCAATAAAAAATACAGAGAAAATGATAGATGCAATTTGGACTTTTGAAATTAGTTTGTCAGGAAATTTTTTGAAATAAATCGACAACATTTGTGATGAATACAATAAAAAAACAAATGAAAACATGGCAATATTACGATTCATCATCCATGCAAAAAGCAAGAAAAAAATTATGGTGGCAGAATAAAAAAAATTTACAAATAATTGTTTTTTCAGTAGCAATAAAAATGATGATGCTAATACAAAAATTGTAAAAAAATCAAAAATATAGCGTGGTGTAAACTCTTGTATATTTTGAAAATTATAATGTTCCAAATTAAACAAATGTCTAAATTCCTGTGGAATAAGGACAAGATTTTGTCGAATAACAAATGGTTCTAGAACACCTTTAAATCCATTTGCATTTATAAAGCAAGAGAAACCTACTAAAAGAAAAAGTATGAACTCATTTTTTGTAAAATTAAAAGATTTTGTTTTCAATAATTTATCAATTGCATAAAGTAAAATTACAAAAGGACCCAACACAAAAAGTACATGAAGATTTGTCCAAATGATTTGAGAAATCACTAAAAATATTAGAAGCCCTTTAAATCTGATTTTATTATTTCTATATTTATCCAAAAGGAAAAAATAAAAACCTAAAAAGAAATAGCTAAATACTTCGGGTCTGATATAAGGGCGTGCTAGCAGTAGAGGAAGTGATATTAGAACAATGGGCAAAATAATTGCAAATGGAATTTTTTTTACAACAATGCTAATAATAAAAAACAATGTAAAAAGGTAAAGTAGCAGATTTAGAATACTTAATCCTTTAAATCCAAATGCCTTATGAACTAAATAATAAATTACTCCACTGCCCCAATGATGATTTATAACTTCTTTGTTTGCTTCTGTATAAGAATAATAATTTGTTTTAATTATTTTGTACTCATTGAGAACAATTTCTCCGTTTTTTAGATGTCTTCCAATATCTACATTTGTAAAGAATGAAGTTTTGTGAATAAAAGATAAAGAGAACAAAGCAAACAAAAAGATTATCATTAAGCCTTGAAAATATTTGAAAAATTGTATCCTCATTTTAAAAATGAATAAGCCCAATTAATTATTTAAATAATCTTATCTCCACTCTCCTATTCTTACTTTTCCCTTTCTCAGTTGAATTACTGGAAATAGGTTCAGTACTTCCTACCCCATTATAATAAATATGTTTTTTATCAATCCCATTATCAATCAAATACTTTGCTACTGATTGTGCCCTATTTCTTGAGAGTTTTCTGTTATGCTCTTCAGTACCTGAATTATCTGTATGTCCAATAATTTCAATTTTAGTATTAGTTTCATATTTAAGAAAAAGCAACAAAGGTTGAAGGGTTTTATAGCCATTAGGTTTAATTATGAATTTGTCAACATCAAAAAACAGATTTTTAAGAATTATTTTTTTATTAAATTCTAATTTATAGTAATTGCTTTTACTAAAGCTATTCATATAGTCTTCAACGGTGCATACCGTTTTGTTTTTCAGGCTATAAGGAACAACAGAAACATCGTCAATATAATAATATGCATTCATCCTGAAAGGTTGAAAAAGTATTCGAGCTTTTGTTTCGTGATAATTTGAACTATCTGAACATGAAAAATTGCCAATAAGTATAAATTTTTCATTACCTTTTGCTTTATACAAACCGGAAATAAGTGTCCAATCTTCTGTATTTTTAAGGATGTTACCTCTTTTATTATTTAATACAGGCTTGTAATTTAAAATTTGCCAGCCTACTTTTTCAATTTTTTTATCGGTAAAATACATTCCAACCTGATCCACAAAATGTGAGGATTTTTCGGCAAGAGAAATGTATAAGCTCAGGCAGTAAATACTGTCTTTTTTTAATGGACTCTTTAATCTTGCTTGCAAATATTCACTTCCATTTGCATACATTA
>JAYEOP010000410.1 GCA_034723125.1 Bacteroidota bacterium
TAAAAAATATATCCAATAGAAATTCCTGTACGAAAAGACGGTAAAATAAATGTAGCTACTCCTTTAATGTAATCGTAGGCGGCTTCTGTTTTCACTCTTTTGTTAAAAATGGGCATATCGGCAATTTCAATATCAATGTCTTTTTTTAGTTGTAAATAATCTATTCCGCTTTCGTCAGAATTATACATTAAACTAAAGGAGTTGTAATTTACACCTATTCCAAGTATATACCAATCTATTGAAATAACTTCTTTAATTGTTCCTTGTATTCCAAATTGAACTCCACCTCCAATAGTGGAATATGTGCCTTGTACTCTTGTTTCTATATTGTCATAAGTGTTGTTAAATTTAATAGAATAATTTCTGTATCTAAGGAATGGTGCAATATAAAAGCCTGATAGGTCGTCTTTTTTTTCAAGATAAAATCTGAACTCTGGTAAAATTGAGAATCCTGTCAATATATTTTTAATTTCCAAATCATCAACAACAGGATTGCTTATAAACATATTTGGGATTTTTCGGGGAATAAAAAATCCTGCATTTATGGCAAATGATGTCCTATCTGTTATTTCTCTTTCGTAATTTAAACTAATGTTTGTTAAAAATAGTTCACTAATATGTAGCTTAATAATATTTTCTTGGGCATAAATTTTTGCTACAAAAATATTGAGAAGGAGAATTGAGACTATAATTATTTTCTTCATATTCGTTTAAAGAATGTTTAACTGGTATTATTTGAAAACACAAAGCTATAATTTATACCGAAAGCTTATCATGTAACAGAAAATAAATTTTCTTAAAATATATTCATTATTGATTAATATTATTTAATGTTGCAATCAAACCAGTATTCCTTTCTTTAATTTGCTTTAATTTTTTGTTTTTTTTGCAAAAAAAAAGCTCTGTATTATTTAAAACACAGAGCTTTTATGAGAGAAATATTTTAATATTTTTTATCTTCTATGGTATCCTTGGCAATTATCTTGATTCATTCCTTTTCTTGGACCCATGCCATGTTTTTGTCCTTTTCTGTGAGATGAATGCATGTTAAAATAAACTTTTTGCTCATCAGTAAGAATATTCCTGATTTCGTTTTTGTGAGAAATCCTGTTTTTCATCATTTGCTTTCTCAAGTCAGAAATGTCGTCAACTATTTTGTCAATGGCTGTGTTATCCATTTTATCCTGAGTAATCAAAGTGGTTAGTTTTGCATTTTTTTCTCTAAGTTGATTTCTAATTGGAAGAATTTTTTTCATGTGCTTTGTTCTAAGCTTTTTAATACTTTCTATTTGATTGTCTGTTAAATTGGGAATATTACAGGAATGATTAAAATCATTATTCATTTCTCTGTATTGACTTTGTGGTGATTTTGTTTGTTTGTTCAATTTCCTTTGTGCAAATGCATTTGTTGAAAATGTGCTTGCGATAAATACTGTAAAAAGTATCATGCTGATTGTTTTTAAATTTTTGTTTTTCATAATTTTTGTTTTAATAAGTTAAATAAAAGTGTTTTAAATATTATCTTAAAGGATGATTCATTTGCCTGTGCATTGGTCTTTTATGCATTTCATTTCCGTTATGAAATCGTCCTTTTTTGTTAGTCATTTCTTCAAAAATTGCAAATAATGTTTTTTCTTGTTCTTTATTGCAGATACTACGCATGCTTAAAAAGAATTTTGTAGATTCATTTTTTAGTGCAGCGTGAAGCTCACCTGTTTCTACTGCAAGTTCATTTAGTTTTAGCGAATCAGGTTTGGCAGAAGTGATTTCTTCAAATAATTCTATATGTTTTTGACTTAGCTCATTGGAAATATTTTTCATATTTAATCTGAATTCATCTCTAAATTGCTCAAATTCTGCTTTTTGATTATCATCAAGCCCCAATTCGTTGAAAATAAATTTATGAGAATTATGCGGTTGTTGTAAATGTCTGGGATGGTAATTTGTTTTTGAATTAAGTATTATTAATGTAGCTATGGTTGAAATATTGAGAACTGCCAATATTATTACACTTATTGTAAGGTTTCGTATTTTGTTAAAATAATTCATTATTGGTTTTGATTTGATGTTAAAATAAAATATTCAATACTTTCTTCGTTTATTGCTGTCATGTAGTATTCATTTTTTACAGCTTCTATTTTATCTTCTCTTGTTGATTCTTCTGAAAAATAATTCTCAGAATTGTTTAAGTTTAGTCCGATAAAAATACCTGTAAATGCTGTGATAACAATTAGCATAGCAGCAATAGCTAATGAAATTGTATTTGTTGAAAATAATTGTGATATTGAAAATTCTTTTGGTTTTTTATTTTGTTCAATTTTATTTTGTAAACGTGTAAAATAGAAATCATCAGTTGTTTTTGATTTTTCTTTTTTAATTATTCCGTATGTGTTTTTTAATTGAGAATATAATTGCATACACTCATCACATCCTTGGATATGATTTTCAAATTCTGCTTTTTGTTTTGAAGAAAGATTTTCTTCAATGTAGGACAGAATGTTTTTATGTGTGTTTTTGCAATTCATGTTTTCCGATTTGTTCATAAGACACTATATTTATTTAAAACTTGTGTTTTCAGTTAAGATTATTTTTATAGACCCCCTCTATAGTAATGAATTAGTTTTTTCTGTAATTTCTTTTTAGCTCTAAATAGTAATGATTCTACAGATGATAATGACAAGTCCATAATTTCAGAAATTTCATTGTAAGACATATCTCTGTATTTATTTAGTGTAAATGCAATTTTTTGATTTTTGCTTAGGGAATCAATGGCTGTAGATAAAACTTTTGCTCTTTCTTTTTCTTCAATAATTCCATCTGCTTGAATATTATCAGTAATATCAGATTCATTGCTTACTGCATTAAAAGTACTTTCAAAACTTTGAACATGCTTGTGTTTTTTATTTGAGCGGATAAAGTTCAGGGATTTATTTACAGAAATACGATATAACCAAGTAGAGATTTTTGATTCTACTCTAAATTTGTTGATTGAGCGTAATACTTCAATGAAAACTTCTTGACTAAGGTCTTCTGCATCAGCTTCGTTATGGACAAAACCAATGCAAGTTTTAAATACTAAATTACGATATTTCTCAACAAATTCTTTAAAAGCAATGTTGTCTTGATTGATAATCGCATTTACTAATTCCTTGTCGTTCATTAAGTTATTGCTTGGATGTTTCGTATTAACTTCAAATTTATAAATAAGACACGAATTTAGGAAATTTCTTGCGTTCAGATTTTAAAGTTCCCCATTAGGTTTTCCTATTTCGATATAGGAATATTCCCAGATGAAATCATTTTTAGCAATGATTGATTCTTTTATGTCAATGAAATAAATATAATTTCTTTTCTTGATTTTTATGAGTTCATCATTATCATTCTTGAATGAAAAAGATTTTTTTGCTTTGTATTTAACAATATTGTAATAAGGGTAATGTTCTGTTTTTTCTTTTTTCAATTTAGTAAAAATAGGATCTTTGATTGAATAAATAGTTTTTTCAAAAGTTACTTTATTGTGATTTACACAAACGATTCCTTCACACATTGAAACTACTGTGTTGTAATTTTTATTGTTAAAATATTTTTTTAAAGAGTTGATTCTATCAGTAAATAATTTTGGTTGTAATTTGTTGTCTTTAATATGAAAACCTGCATCTGCAACGTAAAGCATTGGGAGAATGTTATCAGCATATTTTAATATTTCTTTCTCATCAAATCCTCTTTCTGAATTATGTTCCGGAATTTCAATTATGGAAATAAAAGGGAATAGTTTTTTGTTGCCAATTTTTGATTTGAAATATTTAAGAATCTTCAAATATCTTTTGTTGTTTTTCCCATTAGGAATATTTATCCATTCCATATCAACAACATATCCATCACAATATATTTTGATAGTATCCATTGAAAGAAGAAAATTGTCAATAATTTCTTCATGTTGTTTGTATAACTTTTTAAACCCTTTGCTACCATAACTATCCAGAATCCAAAAATAAATTTTAACATCTTTATTTTTTAAAAAATCACTAAAGGTTCTTAGATTATTCTGACTTACAGTTGTATTAAATAGTCCATTATAAGCAAAAGGGTCTTTTCTGCCTAAATGAATAATGACTTTGTCATATTTTTTTGAAATATTATTAGCAGTTTTTATAATGGATAAACTGTCAGAGTCGTGAAATAAGTTTTGTATTATGGCTGATTTTCCAATAATAATTCCTTTGGAAAATGAACTAAAAGAGAGGAGTAGTAAAGCTAAGATGAGAAATCTTTTCATTGAATAACAAATAATTGAAAATAGCGATAATGCTATTTTCATACCAAATTATGAGAAGTCCCCTTAATTAGTGTCTCTAAGAAAACTCTGCAAAATTAGATTCCTATCTTTTTGCGATATTTTTATCTTTCTCAACTCACTGATGCTAAGGCATCGCCTCGTCTCAAAAAATAAAAATCTCATCAAAAATCTTAGAAATCATAAAATTTGATAGTTTTCTTAGAGGCACTAATTAGAAATTGAAGAAACGTAGTCAACAATATTGCCAACAGTTTTAAATTTTGTTGTTTCTGTTTTGTTAAAAATTACATTACATCTGTATTCAACTGAATTTAAAAAGCAACATAAGTCAAAAGAATCAAAACCTATATCCTCTTTAAGCCTTGCTCTTGGTTGAATGGTTTCTTTTTCTCCTCCAAGTTCCCTGATTATTCTATAAATTCTGAGATTTACGTTTTGCATTATTTGTTTGTTTTTTTTATTAGACTATCCAAATGTAAAATGGTTGCGTTTGGGCTTTTTATAGTTTTTGTTTTTCGTTACTAATTTTTATGTGCCTACAACTTCTACTTTTATCTTATCAACTTAAAACGACCAAATCTTTTTTCATGTGAAATGCCGTGAATATTAGCTGTAAGAATATAAAAATAAACTCCTTCAGGGGATTTTTGAGTATTATAATTTCCATTCCAGCCTTCATTAATATTTACTGATTCAAATATTTGTTCTCCCCAATTATTAAAAATTAATAATTTGTAATTACTGATGTTACAGTTAGTTATAGGAATAAAAACTTCATTTTTATCATCATCATTGGGAGAAAAGGCATTGGGAATAAATAAATTACATGAGCAATCTGTAAAAGATAATATAATTGAATCGCTTGTTGATCCGCAATCATTTGTAACTTTTACGTAATAAAGTCCTGAATCTGAAGCAATATAAGTTGAGCGAACTGATCCGTCTTGCCATAAATACGAGCTATTTGGAAAGGAAACATCAAGTATTGTAAAGCTTCCTAAACAAAGTGAAGTATCTTTACCCAAATCTATTTCAGGAATGGAATGAATACTAATGTTTTTTAAATTACTTGTAGTAATTCCTCCATAATAAGCCTTAACAGTAACAGTAAAGGTCTTTTCACTTTGATAAAGATGAGCAGGATTGTCAAGTGTTGAAATGTTTTCTGAACCGGAAGCAGGCTCACCGAAATTCCAAAGAATAGAGTCTGCCTTTGAGCCTCCAAACTGAAAATATGTAGAATCACCGATGCACTCACCTTTGTAACTAAATGAGGAAAACAATGGTGTAGAAATAAATGTTGGTAATCCGAAGCTTGATTCTTTTCCATTCAAGTGAAATCCGTTTGTTACAAAATTACATTCAATTCCTTTTTTGTTGGGGCAATTTATTACACCCAGATATTTATTTTGATCTTCTGCAACATAAATTTTCCCATCGCGTGCTATTTGAATAGCTCCAAAATATCCTGAATAAGTAGCAATTTTTACCCTTGATTTTATTATTTGGTTGTCTGAGCCTGCTTCAAGGTCATATTGATATAAATTGTTTCCCCATCCTTCTGTTATATATAGAAATCTGTTATTGGGGGAAAATTCAATACCATAAGGTCCGTAATTTTGAAAATTACCATGTGTTAAAGGATTTGATAAAATACCTGTTGATTTATTAAAGTCAAATATTTCAATATTTCCAATATTCCAGTTTGCTGAAACAATTTTTCTTCCATCATGTGAAGACCTTAAATATCCGGCTGAGTTTGCATGATCGCCTGTAATTGCTGTTCCCACATTACTTATTACTGCTGTTGTGTTTACACCGGAAGGAGTAACAATGTATGCAAAAAAATTACTTGTTCCCCATTCATGTGTAATTACCCAAATATCTTTATCGTTAGCATGCTTTAATGCTGTAATTTTTTCGCAAGTAGGAGTAACTAATGCAATGTTTTTGTTAGAAGTTATATCTCCAAGTCCTCCTGCTAACGTCATGTCAACCTCTGAATAACATAAACCATAAGCTCCTGCTAATGCATCAACAGTAAAAATGAAATAAATGGTATTTGAATTTGGTTTAGGTATTATTATCGCTGATTGAGAACTTGAATAATGTCCATGTAATGAGCTTCCATTACTCATTGGTACATGATTTCTATTATAAACTGTTCTTCCGTCTGTATAAAAAAGTAATTTTCCACTTATATTAGAAATTGATGCACAACCTTCTTTTGTATTTAATTTTCCGTTTGTTAAAGCAACGGGATGACCACTCCCGAAATCAATTCCTGCATTTTCACCGAAATACCAAATATTTGCTTCATTTTGAGCAAATAACGGTAAAACAATAATCCATAGAATTAATATTTTTATTAATTGCTTCATTTTAGTTTACTATGTTTCTAATTTTAATAGTCATTTAATAGAACGTATATTTTTTTGTTTCATTACTTAAAATATTGAATTATTCACTTAAATAGTTAAAATAATTTCCCCGTAAAATTAGTAAATTAAAAGTATAGTTTCCAAGTAAATTTATAAGTGAATTAAATGTTTGTCGGTAAATATTAGATAGTTAGCTTGTTGATAAACCTTTTTGGACAATTTTATTGCTCAAGGAAACCTCCTTTAAACAAAAATCTCAAATATTAATAATCAAAATCCAAAATAAGAACTAATAAATTCAGAACAATTGAAATGGGTAGATTTTAGTGAGGGAGGTAACATTCGAGATTGTTTAGATAGTGCCTCTTAAAAAACTCTCAAAAAATAAAAATCTCACCTGCCTGACGGCAAAGGCAGGTCAAAAATCTTAGAAATCATAAAATTTGATAGTTTTCTAAGAGGCACTAAATAGAATAAAAATTAAGCAAATTTATTGAAAGTCAAATTCGCTATTAACGTTTCCATTTTCTATACTTGTAAACCAAACTTATATCATCAGTAGGGTCTTCTTCAACAATTGTTTTGAAAAAGACTTTTACGGGACTTTTCTTTTTGATTTTCACTTTCCATTGAATAATTGGAAGTTTGCTTTTATTTCCTATTATTTCTCCATCAGTTTCAGCAAGTGTTTCCATTGTATTACTTTTGTAATAATAAAGAGATGAACATTTACAATTTTTGTTTTTGAAAAACTTGATATCTTCATAATTATCAAAAGTAAATTTTACTTCTCCCATCAATTTATTATCTTCTTCATATAACCTTTTTGATATTACTTTATAATTTGGATTATCTTCTTCGAAACTATTTCCTTCAATATAGTCATTTATCAGTTCTTTAAAATCTTTTTCAGATTCATCCTTATCACCATCCTTTTGAGAAACTATATTGACAAATTTTATTGTGCCATAGCCTGAACCATCATAGTTTATAACAAAATTATATACCTTAGATTCGGTTGTTAAACAACTGCTCATAATTAGTGGGACTATTAAAAAAAGCAGTATTCGATTAATAATTTTTTTCATTTTTTACCTCCGGTTATTTTAATTATTAAAAAATATAACATATATTTAGATGCCAAATATAATACAAAATTGTGATATAAGTTGAAAAGGTTAAAAAAAAATTGACGGCAAAGAAATTGTATGATAAAAATTTTTTATAAAAGTTCAATTTCCCATTTAAATGAAAGCAAAAATTTTAGAAACTTACAATGATAGAATAAGGATATTTACCGGTGAGTTTAAAGCTGTTTTAAAAAAAATTAGATGGACAGCCTTTTTTAGATTTCTTGTTTTTGCAGTTGGTACAGCTCTAACAATTTATTTATTCAAAATAGATAATGTTCCTGCATTTATTGTTCTGGCAATATCGTTGATTTCTTTTTTGTTGGTTGTTAAATATCATGGGAAATTGAAAGATCAAAAGAAAAATCTATCTTTTTTAATTGATATTAATAATGAGGAAATTCAGAGATTGAATTTTAAAACAAATGGGTTAGATGATGGTAATGAGTTTGTTGACAATAGTCATTATTATTCTTCCGATTTAGATGTTTTTGGTGAAAAATCACTTTTTCAATATTTAAACAGGTCTGCAACGGTAATTGGAACAATTAAATTGGCAACTTGGTTGAAAAACAAAGCGAAAAAGGAAGAAATTGAAGAAAGACAGAAAGCTATTTCGGAGTTAAAAGATAAATTGGATTGGAGACAGCAATTTCAGGCAACAGGTCGTATTCAAGTGGAATCAGGGGTTGATTCAAAAGAAATATTAGACTGGCTTAACAAAGATGTGAATTTTGCAGGGAAAAAAATCTATGAATTTTTGCTTTTGTTTTTGCCATTTATTACAATTGTAGCTTTTATACTTTCAATATTTGTGATTCCTGCAAAAATTCCAATTTTACTGGGTATTTTCCAACTGGCATTTATTGGGTCTCATTTGAAAAAAATTAACTACGAACATAGTACAACAACAAAAAAGTTAAAACTAATAAAAAAATATGCAAATCTGATTGCAGAGATTGAAAATGAGAGTTTTAGTTCTGCAAAATTAAATAATCTAAAGCAAAAATTAAAAAAGGATAATACTTCTGCAGGGGAAAATATTCAGAAACTAAGTTCTATTATCGGTTATTTTGACAATAGATTAAATATGCTGGCTGCTATATTTTTGAACGGACTTTTATTATGGGATCTTCAATGTGTTGTGAGATTGGAAAAATGGAGAAAAAAATACAGCAATGAATTCCCACTCTGGTTTGATGTTATTTCCGAAATTGATGCTCTGTCTGGAATAGCAGGATTTTATTATAATGACAATAACCTTTGTTTTCCAATTATTAGTGATGATAACTTTTATTTGAAAGCTGAAAATTTGGGGCATCCAATGATACCTGACACTGAAAGAGTTCCTAATGATTTTGAGATAGACGGATTAAGCAGATTTTTTATAATTACAGGTTCAAATATGGCTGGGAAAAGTACTTTTTTGAGAACGGTGGGTGTAAATATGATACTTGCAATGACGGGAGCTCCGGTTTGTGCAAACAATTTTAAGTTTTCAATTATTCAAATTTTTACTAGCATGAGAATTACTGATGATTTGTCAAACCGTGAATCTACATTTTATGCTGAATTAAAAAGATTGGAGCAGATTATTAATGAAGTTGAAAAGCAAGATGTTTTTATTTTGCTTGATGAAATATTGAAAGGAACAAATTCCAAAGATAAATTAAAAGGTTCCAAAGCTTTAATAAAACAATTAATTAAAGAAAAAAGCACAGGAATAATTGCTACTCACGACCTTGAATTAGCAAAGCTGGAAGATGAATATAAACAAAATATTTTTAATTATAATTTTGAAGTAAATATTGATAAAGGACAATTTAATTTTGATTACAAACTAAAGAAGGGTGTTTGTAAAATATTGAATGCTACTGAGCTTATGAAAAAAATGGGAGTTAAGGTTTGATACAATGATGTAATGATACAATGATTTAATGATACAATGATTTAATGATACAATGATTTAATGATACAATGATTTAATGATACAATGATTTAATGATACAATGATTTAATGATACAATGATTTAATGATACAATGAT
>JAYEOP010000411.1 GCA_034723125.1 Bacteroidota bacterium
CCAGTCAATCTCAAAAGCTTCAATAATTTTATTTTGTTTTTTTGTGAGTTCTGAAAATATTATATTTTTTTTATTGATTTGAGTTCTTTTTATTTTATTGAGTTCTAACATTAATTCTCGTAAACTGTAATTTTTAAATAATCCTTTTTCTTTCATTATTTTTGAAACACTCGAATATAAAATTGATGTTATAAATTTAACAAACAGCCTTCCTTCTGCACTGTCTTTACTGTGAGCACGTAAGCGTTTACCGAGTAATTCATTTTTAACAACATCGAATACCTTTTCAATACTGTCTTTACTTCTATAATAATCAATTATTTGCAATCTGTCTAAATCGGTATTATTTGCCATTACAAATATTCCGTTTTTTGATAGATATTCATTTATTCTGCGTCTGTTTTTCCCTATCTTTTTATCAAGTTTTTGCCATTTAAAAAACATTTGAAATTTAGAAGGAATTTCATTATTTCTGAAATTCTTATACTCTTTTAAACTTTCAAAAGTTTTATTTTTAAAGCGTTGTTCTATTGATAATAAGGATTTTAAGAACACTTCTTTTTGTGCTTGTTTTGTTTTTTCATTCAGAAAAATATGAGCATTAAAAGTTTTATCTTCAAAATTAATAGTGTCGGCACTATGATACAAAAGCGAATCATTATACAAAAAAGCATTAGAATAATCGGATGTTTCTCTTGCATATTTACGTGCTAACTTCCTAACCTTCTTTAAACTAAAAGGCAGTGGTTGTATAAATGATATTTTACTTTTATCGTTTGCCAAGCTCAAAATATTACTCGTAGAAAAAAAACCTCTGTCTAAAATAAGAAGGAACTCTTTTAATCCGAAACCAGATAAATATTTAACTGTATTCTTTAATGTCTTTACATCGGTTAAACTGCCTGCATATGATTGATAATAAATAGGCAATGAATTTTCTTTACAATACACCAAACCAAGATTTAGCTGAGAAAGTTTTTCTCCGTCTCTGTTATAACCCCATTCTATAAAATCATTATTTACCGAATAACTTGATATTGATGTTATATCATAATATATTGTTTTTATGGGATTTAGATATTCAATCCAATTTTTGAGGAACAATTTTATATCGACCTGCGAATTTCCTATATTTGTATATAATTCAGAGATTTTACTGGAACTCATTTTTTTAGAATCAGGTAAGTAATTTTGCTCAAACCAATAATCAAATAAATATTCAGGTGTTTCATCAGATATTTGGTAATAGCATAAATTTAAAATATCATCAAAATCCTCTGGAAATATTTCTGATAAAATTTTTTTAAGCCCAATTTTTTCACTCAAATATTTTAATAAAAAAACACTTCCGTATTTTTTTATATGGATTTCTTTCAAGTCTTGTTTAAAAAAAGCCTCTTTTACAGGATTTTTGGGTCCGATATATGTTCGTTTTTGTCGAGACTGTTTTTTGTCTTTATCCCAATAACTTTCAACATTATACAGGTATATCCTGCCCTTAATATTTTGTTCAACTATGTATGTCATCGTTAATAATTTAATAATAACTATTAGACTGCAATAATACGCATGTTATTAGGTATATACAAATTTATTAAACATAGTTATTAACAATACAATGCTATTTTAGGGTATAATTATTACAGGTTCAGATGATCTTGGTGAATACCATATAAGAGCTATGATTGAAACGAAATCTTGTACTTTTAAACTTAAAAGTATGTTTAATGATTTTATTTATTAGTCCCCGTACTAGCTGTAGTTTGTAACTACACCTATATATTGAAATATATAATTGAATTTTTATATCAAATCAATTTCAATTAATGATTCCAATTCTGCATAGTTTCTTGCACTTGAAAAGTTAAAAAATACAATCCGAATTGATTTAATATTTGATAAGAGATACCCAATTTTTAATCTTTTTTGAAATTGCAAATTATTTAATATTTTACTATATTTTAAATGATTATTAATATATTAAGGGTTCAAAAATTGGAAATCACAAATTGTGATATCCAATAAAGAAAAGATGGGATTACGAAAACCACCATTAGTTTTTACAGAGCAAGGTGTAGCAATGTTGTCAAGTGTTTTGAACAGTGAGTCCGCTATAACAGTAAATAGTGTCTCTAAGAAAACTCTGCAAAATTAGATTCCTATCTTTTTGCGATATTTTTATCTTTCTCAACTCACTGATGCTAAGGCATCGCCTCGTCTCAAAAAATAAAAATCTCATCAAAAAT
>JAYEOP010000412.1:0-2484 GCA_034723125.1 Bacteroidota bacterium
AGTATCATAAATAAAATATTCATACTTTGCTTTCTTATTCTCTATTTCAACGGTTTTTTTCATAAGATGCAAAATTACAATTTTGAATTCAATTTAGTAACTTCTTTTTATATACAATATCCCAAGTTACAAAGTCATTCTTCCATTCTTCCATTCTTCCATTCTTCCATTCTTCTCATTTGAAAAACAAAGAAGCAAACTATGACTATTTGTCATTTTATTTAGCATATCATTAATATTTATTGACAAAATATACTAATTTTTGCTTTGGCATTTCTCTTGTAAAACCTATTAGCGAAAATAAATTTAGAAATTAAAAAATATTAAAAATATGGGAAAAATAATAGGAATTGACTTAGGAACAACAAACTCTTGCATTTCAGTAATGGAAGGTAATCAGCCTGTAGTAATTCAAAATAGCGAAGGAAAAAGAACTACACCATCGGTTGTTGCTTTTTTGGAAAACGGAGAAATAAAAATTGGTGATCCTGCTAAAAGACAAGCTATAATTAATCCTCAACACACTATATCTTCTATCAAAAGATTTATGGGAAATAAATTTAATGATGTAGAAAATGAACGTGAAAGAGTTAGCTTTGAATTTATAAAAGGTCAAAATAATACAACACGAATAAAAATTAATGAAAAGAATTATACTCCTCAGGAACTATCAGCAATGGTACTTCAAAAAATGAAAAAAACTGCGGAAGAATACCTTGGAACAGACGTAACCGAAGCTATAGTAACTGTTCCTGCGTATTTCAATGATTCCCAAAGACAAGCAACAAAAGAAGCAGGAGAAATTGCCGGATTAAAAGTAAGAAGAATAATCAATGAGCCAACAGCAGCAGCATTAGCTTATGGTTTGGATAAAAAAGCTTCTGATCAAAAAATAGCAGTGTATGACCTTGGTGGTGGTACTTTTGATATTTCAATTCTCGAATTAGGTGACGGAGTTTTTGAAGTTAAATCAACAAGTGGAAACACACATCTTGGTGGTGATGATTTTGACCAAATAATTATCGACTATCTTGCTGAAATGTTTAAAAAGTCAGACGGTGTTGATATAAAAAAAGACCCAATGGCACTTCAAAGATTGAAAGAAGCTGCTGAAAAAGCAAAAATTGAATTGTCAAGTTCACAGGAAACTGAAATAAATTTACCATATATTGTTGCAGTTGACAACATCCCAAAACATTTTGTTACAAAACTTACAAGGTCAAAATTTGAACAATTGGTTGACCCACTTGTACAATCTACAATAAAACCTTGTAAAACAACACTTAAAGAATCAGGTTATTCAGCAAGTGAAATTGATGCAGTTATTTTAGTTGGTGGTTCAACACGTATTCCTGCAATTATTAATGTTGTAAAAGATTTCTTTGGAAAAGAACCAAGCAAAGGAGTAAATCCTGATGAAGTAGTTGCAGTTGGTGCTGCTATTCAAGGTGGAGTTCTTACAGGTGAAGTAAAAGATGTATTATTATTAGATGTTACACCTCTATCACTTGGTATTGAAACACTTGGTGGAGTTACAACAACTTTAATTAAAGCAAACACAACCATTCCTTCAAAAAAGAATGAAACATTTTCAACTGCTGCCGACAATCAACCTTCAGTAGAAATTAATGTTCTTCAAGGAGAGCGTTCAATGGCTAAAGATAACAAATCAATAGGACGATTTATTCTTGATGGCATCCCTCCTTCACCAAGAGGAGTTCCTCAAGTAGAAGTTACTTTCGACATTGATGCAAACGGAATACTAAACGTAAGTGCAAAAGATAAAGGAACAGGTAAAGAACAGAATATCAGGATTGAAGCATCATCAGGTTTATCAGAAGAAGAAATTGAAAAAATGAAAGCCGAAGCCGAACAAAATGCTGAAAATGATAAGAAAGTTAAAGAAAAAATTGAAAAAATAAATCAAGCTGATTCTTTAATATTCTCTACAGAAAAGCAAATGAAAGAATTTGGCGATAAAATACCTGCCGACAAAAAAGAAGCTATTGAAACAGCAAAAGAAAAGCTTAAAGAAGCTCACAAAAGTGAAGACCTTGAAGCTATTGATGTAGCAACAAAAGAGTTGAATGACAAATGGCAAGCAGCTTCTCAAGATATTTACAAAGCACAACAGGAAGCACAACAAGGCGGTGATCCTTCAGCTGATGCAAATGGACAACAACAAGGTCCACAAGAGCAAGCAGAAAATGAAACAAAAACTAAAGAAGAAGAAGTAACAGACGTTGACTATGAAGAAGTTGACGAAAATGAAAAAGATAAATAAACTCAGTTTTTTTGATTAGTTAAAAAAAGCCTTGTATTTTTTGCAGGGCTTTTTTTTTATTCCTTTTTGTATTGTCATGGAGTAGCATCACACCCCACTATCAGTGGAATGAAGCGTTGGCTTTGTGTGAAGTTCTACGGTTTAGTATCAGTTATTATCCAATATTTTCCTAAAAAAAAAGTTTTGTAATTTTTTAGCAC
>JAYEOP010000412.1:2584-9840 GCA_034723125.1 Bacteroidota bacterium
CTTTTACAGGTGAAGAATTAGAAACTTATGACAAATATTGGGATTCCATCCGTTCTGAAAAAACCTTAGTTAATGGTGCAAAGGAAGAAGGAGAAATAATAGGAGTTGAAAAAGGTAAAGCAGAAGGCGAAATAATAGGAGTTGAAAAAGGAAAAATAGAAGGAGAAATAATAGGAGTTGAAAAAGGTAAAGCAGAGGGTGAGAAAATCGGTATTTATAAAACAATATTAGAATCATTACGAAATGGGCTTGATAAAGAGCTAATTTCAAAGATAACAAATGTGTCAGTGGAAACAATTGAAAAAATCAATAGATTGCTTGAGAAATACGATGATAAAGCCGAAGAGCATTTTGATGAATATTAACAAATTACATCTTTCCAAAAGTTTACGTATTGGAATGCTACAGACAGCATGTTTTAAAAAAGCCTTGCATTTTTTGCAGGGCTTTTTTTTTATTCCTTTGAAAAAGAATTAAATTGCAAGCCTAAATAAACAAAGTGAAAAAGCCAAATGAGAAATAAAGAATTACCTTTTTGGATATTAACAATTTCTGTTTTTATTGTTTTGATAGTACCCGAGCTGGTAAAAGACGGCATGTTCATGGATGGATTACTCTACACTACAGTTTCCAAAAATCTTGCTGATGGTTTTGGTTGCTTCTGGTTTCCAAGATATACAGAAACATTTCATTTGCCATTTTTTCATGAGCAACCACCTTTAGTCTTTGGAATTCAAGCTTTGTTTTTTAAGATTTTTGGTAACAGCATTTATGTTGAGAGATTTTACTCCTTACTTACTGCCTCTATAACATTTTTTTTAATTACAATTTTATGGAAAGAAATTTTTTATTCCAAAAAAAAACTTAAACAAATGTCATGGCTACCTGCTTTTTTATGGGTAATTATTCCAGTTTGTTTTTGGGCTTATTCAAATAATATCCAAGAAAACACAATGGGTATTTTTACTTTATCTTCTACAATAATTATTTTAAAAGCTTTGCGTATAAATAAATACAGAATAATTTATTTAATGCTTGGAGGTGTTTTTATTTTCCTTGCTTCTTTAAGCAAAGGATTTCCCGGTCTTTTCCCTCTATCAATTATAATTATTCATCAACTTATTTTTAAAAAGCTTTCCTTTTCCAAAACAATTTTATATTCTCTAATTCTTGTTGCTGTTACTGTTATAATTTATTTAATTATTTTAATAAATGACAATGCATATCTTAGTTTAACTACTTACCTAAACGAAAGAGTTCTAAATAGTATCAATTCTGTTTCTAATGTAAATTCAAGATTATATTTATTATTTCGTCTTTTTACCGAAATGATTCCCGTATTAATTTTATGTTTAATTATTTTACTAATTGGTAAATACAAATCAATCAAAACGAAAATTTCTTCTAACAAAAAAATGATATTCTTCTTTTTGCTAATTGGATTTTCTGCCTCTCTCCCACTATTAATTACCTTAGAACAAAGAGGGTTTTATCTTGTAACATCGCTACCGTTTTTTGCAATAGCTTTTGCAATTATTATCGCTCCCACTTTAGTAAAATTGATTAATCAAATGAATGAAATTTCTTCTTTTACAAAAACAGCAAACATTATCACAGTATTAATTTTAGTATTTGTTTTAACATTTTCAACTTTGCAGATTGGAAAATACAGCAGGGATAAACAAATATTGCAAGATATTTATCTTATTGGCACAAAAATTCCAACGGGAGAAACAATCTCTACAGAGCCAGATATTTGGCATAAATATAATGTACATTCCTATTTTATGAGGCATTTTAAAATTAGCCTCACAACAGGATTTAACACAGAATATTTTATAACAAACAAAAATTACAAAATTCATTCAGACGACTATAAAAAGATTGTGTTAGAAACAGAAATGTTTGATTTGTATAAAAAAAGTAAGCTAAATTTTTCAAAGTAAGTAAATTATTTTTGAGCAAAGCAGAAATAGCTTTATATTTGACAAAAATTTAATCGGTGCTTAGGGTTATTAGACAGACTGACGTCAAGTATAATTTGGCTATTAAAAATTGGGTGAAAGGGAAAAAACTGTATTGTTTTGTTGTATAGTAAAAAAATTTATTATATTTGCGAATAGATCTAAAATAGATTCAAAATTTATTAGAACATGAAAATATTAAAACTACAGAAATTTATACTCATATTACCAACAAGGGATTTGACCTATCTGCGTGCTACGCACAGGCACAAGAACGATAATCCATTGGATGATATTGAATTATGATTTTTTTTAACAAAATATATAATGGAAATATAATGAGTGGTCATTATATCCACTCGTTAAGTGCAATTTCCGCAATCAATAATACAAAATGGATTTAGACTTTTTAACATTGATTTTTAATCCAACCTTGAAACAGAATTGAAAATGTTGTATATTTGTATTTGAATTATAAATAAAATTTAATAGAGTGAATAATAAAATAATAAATACACATGATAGCTTTTTTAAAAGCCTGTTTTCTAACAAAAACGGAGTTAAAGAATTTGTATCAAAAACAATAAATCCAAATATTGTTGAAAATTTGGACTTAAACACTCTAAAAATTGACAATACAGAATATCTTGATAATCATTTGAATTCAAGTTTTTCGGACTTAGTTTATAATTGTAAATATGGGAAGACAGATATAAAAATATCATTATTATTTGAACACAAAAGCCAACCTGAGAAGTTCCCACATTTTCAACTTCTTGGTTATATGCTACAAATATGGAAATTGCAGATTAAACAAAATGAAGAATTAACACCAGTTATTCCAATAATATTTTATCACGGAAAGAAAAAATGGGATAATAAGGGATTTGAAAATTACTTTGGGCAACTTGATAACGAAATCCAGAATTTTATACCAAAGTTTAATTACGAATTGATTGACACATCAACATATTCAGATAATGAATTGAAAGAACATTTTGATAGTATTGAATTACAAGTAGGGCTTTTAATAATGAAGAATATTTTTGATGAGCACAAAATGCTTGAAAAAATAGGATTGTTATCAAAACAAATAAACGAATTATTACAAACAGAAGAGGGAAAACATTTTTTTGATAGTATTTCAGTATATATGCTAAATGCAACAAAAATAACCTCTGATAAATATAAAGAAATTATGGAAAATATATCGACACAAGCAAAACAGCAATTTGTTTCAACTGCTCAGAAATTACGTTTTGAAGGAATTAAAAAAGGAATTGATCAAGAGAAAAAAGAAATAGCAATAAAAATGATTAGTAAAGGCTATTCAAATAAAACTATTATAGAATTGACTGATTTAAAAGAAAACGATGTAGAAAACATCAGGAAAGAATATATAAACCAGAATAAATAAAAGCACTTAATCGAGTAGGCGGCTGATCCGTACGGACCAGTATTCCTTCATTAACCCAACTTGTCTCTATTCAAATACACTCTCCTAATTAACAATTGATTACAAAATTTGTGGTACACTACATATTTTTTTACTGATAATTGTGATGGCTTACAGCCTTTTGCATTGTATATCTGCATGGCTTCTTCTATTGGGTTTGATGGTTTTCTTACATACATTACTTTCTTTCGACTTTCAAAATTTCTCAACAACTTATCAGAACCAAGGTACAAGATTGATCTTTGTTTAACCTTGCCATTTACCCTTTTTGCTTGAACCAAAGTATATGGATAAAACACTTGACTGTTCTTGCTATGTTGCTTTTTAACTTGGCTTATAAACATGGCACAAAGATAAGAACAATTATCGAAAAAACCAAACACCGTACCCCACTACAAATGGCAATTACAAAAAAGTATTACTGATTATGAGTTCGTTATGATTTATTATGCTCAAAAAAATGTGAATATTTTTTTTGTAGGGTGTTGGAGAGCCAAGTTGGGATAAAATCAACAAAACTTTACAAAACAAATTTATCTTATCAGTGAAACAACTCCGTTATAACTTTTATGTTCATTTTGCCCAGTTTTTATTTTAATAAAGTAATAATAGTTTCCCTGTACACATTTTTTGTTTTTATAAATCCCATCCCATCCTTTATCTATGTTACTGCTTTCAAAGATTTTTTGACCCCAAGAGTTAAATATCTCCATCTGAAATTTTTCAATATTTACACCTTTAACAAAAAAATTATCGTTTGTTCCGTCTCCATTAGGCGAAAATGCTGTTGGAATAAATATAACAGCTTTGTATGGAATACATAATACATTACTAATGCTTTGTTGTTTATTGCCTTCTTTTTCAATTGCTCTTATTCTGTAACATTTTTCAAATTCTAATTCATCCGAATAGTAATTATTATCTATATATTCTTTGTCGTTTAAACTAATAAAACTTTCAAAATCATTTTTTAAATTCTTGTATTCTATTATGTATTTATCAACTCCTTTATACCAAAGTTCAAAAGGTGTCCATTTTAGAATTGCATATTCATTACCAATGCTTTCACCTGTAAGTAATATATTTTTAAGATAGCTACTTGCTGCAGAAGAACGATAACAACTATCTTTAGCGTATATTTTATAAGAATAAATACTTTCCTTAGCTTTTACAAATTTATCGTAATAAAATGAATCTGTTTGATTTAATAAACTATCATAATCTTCATTTTCTGATTTACGAAAAACCTCATAAGAAAAAGCATCAGGATGCTTAAACCAATTTACTGTAATTGAATCATTGTTTAATACATTTACAGTTAATGAATTTATTTTTTCTGTACCGTTAAAACCTTTCCTAAGATGAAGAATTGCAGAATCTTTAGTAACACAGCCTGTTGGACCTGTTAGTACTTGCAATATTTTATAATTCCCCGAATAAGGATAATAATGTGTAGGAGACGAACTATTTGAAATTGCACTGTCTCCAAAATCATAAAAATAAGTTGTTACTTTACCAAAAGAAGTATCCTTAATATCCAATGTATAAGGAGAGCAATAATTTATTTGACTCATTTTAAAACCAGGGCGTGGTGCATCAATAATATTTACAGCCTGTTCTTTTTCAATAGTATCAGAGCAAAAACCATTACTATATATTAATTTAATTGAATATTTACCCGTTTTTGTATAAATATGCTCAGGATTTTTATCCATACCTGATGTACCATCTCCAAAGTCCCAAAGCCAACTTTCACCAAGTACAGGATGAACAGTATCACTTTTTGAAGAATCGTAAAATTTAAATTTTAGCCATTGACATCCAATAGAAGTATCAGTTATAAAATCTGCAACAGTTGGTTTTATATAATTTATAGTATCCTGTGCCCAGCGTGTGTAACCTGCAGGAGTTACAGCTTTAAGCTTAACAACATATTGCCCTGAAGAAAGAAAAACATAGGTTGAATGATAAGTATTTGAACTGTCACCATTTGGAAAATACCAAGTAAAATTCTCATATTTACTAAAATCACTCTGATTTGTAAACTCAACAATATTGCGACATTTGTAATTGGAATAAAAACGAACCAAAAGGTTTTCATGAATATTTGACGACATATAAAACCTAGCATAGTTTTTTTTAACAGGAGGAAAAATCTCTTTAATACGAAATGTAGCATTATTTGTTATTACCGACAATGCGAAAGCAGTACGATAATTTAAATATAAATTCATTAAATAATATAATTTGTCATCGGATGACAACCTTAAATCTTTTATCGAATATTTTATTTTGTGCGTTTTTTTTGCATTAATATTCATATTTTTATCAAAACCATATTGGATTAAATAGGTGGAATCTGTTATTACTTCATTACGATAAGATAATGCAATATATAACACAGTATCCGATTCTGTAATTTCAGCATCTAAGGTATATTTTGGGTTCATTCTTGAAGAATCCAAATAATCAAATTTTCTTATACCATGCGTAGCTTTATGCTTCAAAATTCCTGATTTATTATTAAAAACATATTGTTTTAACACAATTGAATCCTTTTCTTTTGAATTAAAAAGATAAAATAAATTATTGGTTGTTACTGAATAACACTGTCCGGAAAAATCCTCAATTAGACTTTTACAAAAATACGGTTCTATATCATTGTAAACTACATAATTGGCTATCTTTACTCCATCAAAATGCCATGCAAATATTTTGTGATTTATGACATTAGGGCTAATTATCCAAAATTCTCCTTTGTTTTGATGAGGAGCAACTATTAATTTCTGATGTTCATAATTACTTGTAGAATAAAACGTGTGAGTATCAACCACAGCTCCTTTACCCCCATCAGCATTTACGTCAATAATGGCATAAGACATTCCTGGCTTGTAGCATTTTCCATTACCATTATGTAAATAGAAATAGTAATAAACACCTTTCACTTTTGAGGGTACCAATATACTACCATCCTTACAAGCAAATTGACAATTCATAAAGCCATTCTTATTGATAGATTCCAGATTACTATTATAAATATACGTACCCAGACTTACTAACTTCAATCTACCCATACTATCACAAATTGTTGACATAGCACCAAAATATATATCTAAACTACCTTTGTAAACGGGAGGGAAAGTATTTAAATCATAAATTTTGTGAGCACCTGCTGTCATATAATTATATATCTGTGCAAATGTATTTGTCTGTAAAAACAAAAATATTAAAATCAATTTTATCTTAAATATAATATGTTTATTATGTTTACTCATTTTTAAAAAATTAAAAAGTTGCTTCAAAAGCCGCTTACTTATAACAATAAAAAAATCCAGATTTTGATTCTATTGAAGCAACTAACATAAAATTAATTATTAATAGTAACAACACAACAAAGACCACAACTCCTTGATTACCTTACATATAACGTATGTGCGTATCTAAAAAACATGTACTAACTATTATTTAATCATGCAAATATAATTAATATTTTAATATCTACAAAAATTATCTATTAGTTAGCAACATTTTGTGTTTTGAGCATTTTTTTTAAACAATATAATAATATTTTCACAATTAACTAATTCTCCATCCTTCAAACAATAATTAATCAAGTTTCTTTACACCATGTCCTTTTTTCTTACTTGTATCTTTATATCCTTTTTTCTTTTTCCTACTTTTTCTTTTTGCTTGCCAATTTCTCATCTTTGGTGCCCATAATCCTGATTCTGTTCTTCCTCTTTTAGGTACTTTATATTTTTTAGCTCTGTGAAGCCTTCTGTTATTTGGCTTTTTTGTTACTTTTCCTTTAAAGACACTTCCTTCAATATTTGAGT
>JAYEOP010000413.1 GCA_034723125.1 Bacteroidota bacterium
GCCAAAATGTCCTTATATTTGACAAAAATTTAATTGGTGGTTAGGGTTATTAGACAGGCTGTCGTTAAGTATAATTTGGCTATTAAAAGTTGAGTAAAAGGGAAAAGACTGTATTGTTTTGTTGTATAGTGAAAATTTTTATTATCTTTGTGAATAGATTTAAGATACATTCAAAATTTATTAGGATATGAAAATATTAGAACTACAAAATTTATAAGCCATTGGATAATATTGAATTATGAAATTTTTTAACAAAACATATAATGGAAATATAATGAGTGGTCATTATATCCACTCGTTGGCATTCATTATAAATCACAATAATTATCCTAATCTCTGTTAATAGAGACAATATCGGATTAGAATAATTAAATAGAATATTGTAAATTTGGGTAATAATAAATTACTAAATATCATAAAGGTAATTTGAATTTAGTTTTAATAATATATTGAGAAATCATGGAAGAAAAAAAGATTTACAGATTGTGGAATCATATCGAATTAACTGATAATTGGAGTAATTCTGACACATCTACACTTGATGATATTTCTTCTTCTTGGTATGAGAGAAGAGAAGTTCTCCAAAATAATTCTAAAGAATACCAAGAATTTATAACTGAATTAAAGAGAGAACACGCAATTGAGACTGGAATTGTTGAAAAAATGTATGACCTTGAAAAAGGAATTACAGAGACTTTTATTAAAAAAGGTTTTTATGAATCATACGTAAGTCATAATGACACAAACGTTCCTGTGCCCAAACTCCTCGCACACCTTTCTGATCATCTTAATGCTGTTGATTTTGTGTTTGATGTCGTTAAAGAAAATAGAGATTTAACGATTGGATTTATAAAAGAATTACATGCTTTGGTAAGCAGACATCAAGATTATGCAGAAGGTAGAGATCAATTTGGAAATAAAACTAAAATACCTTTATTAAAAGGCGATTTTAAAAAGCATGAAAATAATCCGACAAGAGAAGACGGTATTGTAATTCAATATTGTCCGCCTGAACATACAGAGGCAGAAATGGACAATCTTATATCATTGTATAATAAAGCAGAGGCAAACAATATTCACCCTTTAATATGTGCTACTTGGTTTCATCATGCATTTACAACAATACATCCATTTCAAGATGGCAATGGTCGAATTGCAAGATTATTAGCAAGTTTAGTCCTAATCAAGAGTGGATTTTTCCCATTTACTGTTCTGAGGGAAGAAGCAAAAGTAAAATACATCAACGCACTTGAACAGGCAGACAAGGGGCAACCTCAAATGCTAATTGATTATTTTGCTGAAGTCCAAAAAAGGCACATTGAAAAAGCATTAAATATAAAAGAAGTTTCAAGCACCTCATTTGAGGAGATTGCTGATATTTTTACAGGAAAAGTAGAGAAATGGCAAAAATCTGAAAAAAAGGAACGAGAGAATTTATTAAATAATGCAAGAAGTAAAGTTTACGATTTTTGTAACAACTATCTTATTGAGGCAAAAGAAAATCTTGAAAAGAGACTTAATGGGGGGACGCGTTTAACTATTGAATCATGCTCACCTTTAGATTCTGAAAATCAACATTATTATCAAGGTCAGATCATTAAGTATGCGAAAAAACATGATTACTATTTCAACAGATCATTACCAAAAGGGTGGTTAGCTTTCCGAATAGAACTATCTGAAGATAAACGATATCAATTAGGCATAACAGTTCATCATTATGGATATGATGATAATACTCTTGCAATAGGAGCATTTTTAGAATTTTTGCAATCTGATAAAATTAAAGAGCGATTAGACTCAACTTTACCATTAGAGATAAAACCTCACGTCATATCAATTTCTCATGACATAGAATCAAAAGAGAAAAATATACGCACATTTTTAGAAAATGCAATTACTTTAACATTAGCCCAAATAGCCAGTGAAATATAAATAACGAAATGCCAACAATGGCTCATACTGCATATCATAATTAGCTGTAAACATGAATGTTATGTTCCATAATTTAATATATTTATAAGCAGAAATATTAGTAATATTAATGCGGTACGTAGCATAGCCTAGTCGTCAGACTGTCTAAAAAAATCAACAATTTGTAGATAAAGATAATTTGCCGCCAAAGGAATAATTTCTATTTTTATACTATGAAATTTATACAAGGGAAAGACAGAAGACAGTCATATATTTTTCAACATCACTGGAAGAAGCAATTAAAAAAAATGCAACCTAAAAAAGCAAATTAC
>JAYEOP010000414.1 GCA_034723125.1 Bacteroidota bacterium
CAAAAGATGCTAAACAAGGTTATTGGTGGTATCACAATGGAGTATTCAAAACAAATGACTTACATTATACTACAACATTTGGAGCAGGAACATATTCCGATACAATATCACTTACAGTAGAAAATTGTGGAGGTACAGATACATATACAAAAATAATTGTTATTGATACACCTAGTGCTGCTCCAAATGCAAGTTTTATTGCTGACTTAAACTTAGTTCAAACATATTATCCTGTACAATTTACAGATATTTCAACAAATTGCCCAAGTTCATGGAGTTGGACTGTATCACCTGATTCTGTTTATGATGGAGGATTAGGTGTTTGGATGTCAACTATTACTTATATCCCACCAACTTTTCCAACATCACAAAATCCATTGATAAGTTTTGATTATCCTGGACAATATAAAATTTGTTTGACCGCTTCAAATATTAAAGGAGCTAGTAGTACTTGTAAAGAGGAGTATATTATTGTTAAACCATCACAATGGATGTGTATGTATGTAATGCCATCAGTATCCAATTCAATTTTCGGATATCTTTATGATGATGGTGGACCACAATCTAATTATATCGATAATCAAAATTGTGAAATTGCTCTTACACCTTGTGCAGAAGAATTAACATTTTCATTCTCAGAATTTAAAGTAAGTTCAGGAGACTATTTCCGAATTTATGAAGGAAAAGACAATACAGGTACACCACTTTGGAATCAAAGTATTTTTGGAACAAATGGTATTACAGGTAATCTTGGATCTAATAATATGGATACCTCTTATACATCAAATACAGGTTACATATTTATTGAATGGGAATCAAATGCTTCCGGTACCAATACTGGTTTTGAAGGTGAATGGTTTGGAGTGGAAGGAAATTATCCTAAACCTAATGCATATTTTGAAGGACCTGACACTGTTTGTCTTGGTGCACCAGTATTTTTTGAAAATCTAACAAAAAATGATAATTATTCTTATTCATGGGATTTTGATAATGACGGATTTGTAGATTCTTATGGTGAAGATGGAGAATTTTCATATATGTTTCTTCCATGGAATAATCCTGTTAAATGTAAACTAACAGTTACAAGTTGTGGTGGTGATAGTACATTTACAAAATTCGTTTACGTTAAACAACCAAATACTGCACCTATACCTAATTTTACTGCTGATGTTACAAGACCTGTTGTATCAAAAGACGTTGTAACTTTTACCGACTTATCCGAAGGTTGTATTAATACATGGGAATGGTCAATTTCTCCAACATCATTTACCGCTGTAAATGGATTCCCTAATTCAAGAAATCCTCAGGTAACATTTAATGACACAGGTTATTATCACGTTACACTTAAAGGTGGATATTTTGGAAAAGATAGTACAATAACAAAAGACAGCTTTATTTATGTTATTAATTATTGTTATCCTAATGTTAAAAATTTAAATCCTGATATTGGAATAAGCAGAGTAGTAATTGCCGATATTAACAACTCATCACAAATCGGAAGTCAAGGATATACAGATTATTCAGGTTCAAGTGCCACAGCACTTGATTTGCAAGGTAAATATCTAATTACTCTTGAAAGAAATACTACTTACAATGCAATGAACAGAAAAGTTTGGATTGATTTTGATATTGATGGAGAATTTGATGCTAGTGAAATAGTTGCACAAGAAGGTTCAGCACAAACAATCTCTTGGTCAGATTCAATAGCAATTCCTGCTAATGCTACAGAAGGTGCTACAAGAATGAGAGTGGCAACAAGTCTTGGAAGTATGTCAAATGACCCATGTGGTGAAAGACTATTTGGTGAAATTGAAGATTACAGAATTTTTATACGACCTGATGCAACACCTCCTATTATTACTTTAATAGGACAAGATACTGTTACACTTGATCAGTGTACATGTCCTTATAACGAAGCAGGTGCTTCAGCACTTGACAATATTGACGGTATTGTAACAGCAAGCTTAGTAAGTAATAATGTAGATTGTTCTGAAGAAGGTATTTATTATGTTACTTATGAAGCAAAAGATAGCAGAGATAATTTAGCAACAAAAACAAGAGTAGTTATTGTTGAAGCCGACAACATTAATCCTACAGTTTCACTTGTTGGAAATGCTGTTTATTACAATGAAGTTCATAATGCTTATGTAGAACCCGGATATACTGCTGATGATACTTGTAGCGGATTAGACACTGTTTTGATTCTCGGAACAGTTAATTTCCATGAATTAGGTGAATACATACTGAATTATGTTGCTTACGACAACAAAGGAAATACTGACACTGTTTCAAGAAAAATTGTTGTTGGTGATACAACATTACCACAAGTTAGCCTTAAAGGTTATTCAATTGTAACTATTGAAGTACACAATCAATTTAATGACGAATGGGTTGATGTAAGTGATAATTACTGCGATAGTGCAGATATAATTGTTTCTGTAAGAGGTAGTGTTGACACTGAAAAATTAGGTAGTTATTCATTATATTATGATGTTACAGATTGCAACGGAAACGGAGTTGTTACGGTTTCAAGAACAGTAAATGTTGTTGATACTACTGCTCCTGTTATTACTTATAATTATAATGATGGAGATACAATTACTGTTGAAGTATTTGACAGATTTGAATTACCTAATCTACAAATTACTGATAACTATGATGAAGGTTTGAATGCTTTAGAAACAGGTTCTTTTATTACTACATTCCCAAGCAGAGAAGCCACTACATTAGGTGTTTATGATGCAGTTTATACTGTAACAGATGCTTCTTTCAACACTGAAAGCATCACACTTTATATCAAAGTTGTTGACACTGAAAAACCCATTATTACTTTAATTGGTTTATCAGTTGAAAATGTTTGCAGATACGAAGAAGTTCTAACCGACTCTGTAACTGTTAGTGATAATTATTATAGCTATACAAATACTGATGTTAACAGAACAGGTTCTTACTTTACTGACTATCTAATAAACAGAAGAGAAGGCTTTTATGCAATTAGATATAACATAACAGACGGATCAAACAACGTTGCTGATGAAGTAGTACGTTATATTGATGTTGCTTACTGTGCTTACAAATACGATGCAACAGAAGAAACAGGATTATCTGAATTAATTAGTGTTTATCCTAATCCTACCAAAGGAATATTTGTACTTGACATTGAATTGCCAAAGGCAGAAAATATTAATGTACAGATTGTAAATACATTAGGAAAAACAATAAAAACAATTGACTTAAGAAACATTACAAAAGTTAATTATGAAATTGATTTAGGAGAATTTAGTAATGGATTGTATTTCGTAAGAATTCAAACAGATAACGATATTTCAGTTAAGAGAATTACTCTTACTAAATAATCATTCTTTCTAATTTTTTTACAAATCCCGATGTCATTTGATATCGGGATTTTTTTTTGTTTAAATTTTTCTTAAACGAATTAGTTTTTGTTTTGTATCTTTCAAATTCAAAAAAAATATCACAATGAAAAAACTATTTGTATTATTTGTTTTTACCACCTTTCTATATTCATGCTCTAACAAAATTCCTGATAAAAACACAACAACTATTGTTTCAAAGGAAAATAATCCTGACTATAAGGAATTATGGGAAGAAGTAAATAAATTTGAAGAAGAAGGTAAACCTAAATCAGCGGTAGAGGCTACAAAAAAAATATTGTTTCTTGCGAAAAAAGACAAAGTTGCTTCTCAACATCTTAAAGCTGTTATTCATATTGTAAAATACAGCAGAGTGTTTGAAGAAGAAGCAAAACAAAAAAATATTGACTTTTTAAATGAGGAAATAGCACAATCGGAATTTCCTGCAAAGCAACTTTTAAATTCGGTTTTAGCAGAAATATATCAAAATTACTATCAAAATAATAAATATAAAATTTGGGAAAGGACTGCAATTCAAGGGCAAAAACCTACTGATTTTAAAGAATGGGATACTAAAACATTCTACTTAAAAATCAGTAATCTGCACGAAAAATCATTATTGCAAAAAAAGGAATTACAAAAAATTTCTGTAGCAGAATTTAAAGATATAATTATTAAAGGCGATTCTAACCAAAAAATCCGACCTACATTATTTGATGTGTTGGCTCATCGTGCTATTAATTTTTATAAAAGCAATGAATTTGCAAATGTAAAACCAATTGAAGAATTTGAAATAGAAGGAAAAAAATTACTTGTTGATGCTGAAAATTTTATAAATGTCGAAATTAAATGCAAAGACAAAAGCTCATCAAAACACAATGTTCTTAAACATTACAAAGAATTATTAAGTTTTCATAAAAATAATAAATATGTAGAAGCATTTGTCATTTCCGATATTGAAAGAATAAAATATGTTTTTGATAATACCGCATTTGCCGAAAAAGAAAAAGCATTTTACAATGAATTAACAAGAATCGAACATAAATACAGCAAAAATTCTATTACTGCTGATGCCATTTACGAAAAAGCATTATTAGTTTACAATGGTTATCGTCCGGAAAAAACCTATAATATTCCACTAAAAAAAACAGCAATTAATCTTTGCGAAAAAGCAATAGAAAATTTTTCCGGCTCAATTGGAGGAAATAAATGTTTGGCACTACAATATCAAATTAAAGAAAAGGATTTGAACATTAAGTTACAAAAGACTTTGCTGCCAAATGAATACTCCAAGCTATTAATTGAATACAAAAATATTGATAAAATTTTTGTTAAAATAATTTCTCTTGATGAAAACAAATATCATGAATTACAAAGTCTTAGGTGGAAAAGAGATTTATTGTACAACAAACTCCAAAAATTTGAACCATTGTTTTTATTTGATTCAGAATTACCGCTTCCTAAAGATTATGAAAATCACAGCACTGAATTAAAAATCCCAAAGCTACCTTATGGAAGATATGCAATAATGCTTAGTGCAAATAAGGATTTTACTAAAGAGAGTAACAAAATAAAATATTCTTTCTTTCAAGTTACAAAATTGAGTTTGATAGAAGAAAAGCAAATTGATAATAAAAATAATCATAAATTTTATGTTATTGATGCTAAATCAGGGGAAGCACTTGAGAATGTAACTATTGAATTGACACGAAAAAAGAATGAAAAAATAGTAGAAAATATTAAAAAACAAACTAATAAAGATGGCTTTTTTGATGTTGCTAACACTCATATTTCAGCAAGATATAATTTTAGATTAACGAAAAGAGATGATATATTTTTAACAACAAAATGGATTGGGAAAGGATATGAAAGGTCAAAAAAAGATTTTGTGAAAACATATTTTTTTACCGACAGAAGTATTTACAGACCCGGACAAACAGTTTATTTTAAAGGAATTGTTGTGAAATTTAATCACGACAAAACAAAAAGCGAAATAATAACTAACTATGCTTCAGCAGTTAAATTTTATGATGTAAATCGTCAAGAGATTTCTAAGCTAAAAGTAAAAACAAATAATTTCGGTTCTTTTCACGGAAGTTTTGTTATTCCTACGGGATTGTTAAATGGCAGATTTCAAATTGTAGAAAAAAATGGAAACAGTTGGATAACAGTGGAAGAATATAAAAGACCTAAGTTTGAAGTAAGCACAGATGAGGTAGAGAATTCGTTTCAACTTGGTGATAAAGTAACAATTACAGGAAAAGCTAAAAGCTACTCGGGAATTTCAATTTCCAATGCTAAAGTTAGTTACAGAATTGTACGAAATATAAGATATCCTTATTGGCATGACTGGTGGAGACCAAAACCAATACACTCCGGAAAAGAAATTAAACATGCTATTGTAGAAACTGATGATAATGGTAATTTTACTTTTGATTTTATTGCCAGTCCTGATAAATATATTTCTAAAGAAAGTAAGGCTATTTTTAACTATTCGATAGACATTGATGTAACGGATATTAATGGAGAAACACAAAGTACAAACAAAATTGTAAAGGCAGGATATGTTGCTGTTAACGCTTCTGTAGATTTGGATGATTGGGTAAGCTCTGATAAATTGAATAAGTTTAAAATAACAACAACTAACCTTGATGGAGCAACGATTGAACTTAATGGTGAAATAAGCATTTATAAAGTTAAAAAATTTGAAAAACTGTTACGGAATAAGTTATGGAGTGCTCCCGACCAATTTATTATTGATAAAAATAAGTATGACAAATATTTTCCTTATGATGCTTATAGAACTGTAGGGTATAGCCATACACACAGGAAAAAAGATTTGTTGTTCCAACAAAAGCATAACTCATCTAATGATGTAGAGATTGATAAAAATAAAATTAATGCACTGAAATGTGGTAGCTACGAGATTGTTTTTAGAGCAAAGGATACTTTTGGAAATAATGTTGAAATTAAGAAACCTTTCATTTTATTTGATGAGACAAGCAAAGCATCTGCAATCAAATCATTTTCATATTTTATTCCTGTAAAAACAACTGCTAAGCCCGGGGAAAAAGCAAAATTTATTTGGGGCTCTGCCGATACAAACGCTGTTGCTTTAGTAAAGATTTTACGAAAAGATAAAGTTATAAATGAACAAATTATCAAACTCACTAATGGACAAAAGTTAATAGAAATCCCTATTAAAGAAGAACATAGAGGTGGATTGAGCATTAATATTTTAAGTATTAATGAAAACAGAATTTATAAATACACATCAAGAATTCATGTTCCTTGGGACAACAAAAAATTGGATATAAGTTTTAAAACATTTCGTTCAAAATTAGAACCCGGGAAAAAAGAAACATGGACAATAAAAATTAAAGGTAGCAACAAAGAAAATGCTTTTGCAGAAGTTCTTGCTACAATGTACGATGCTTCACTTGATGCCATAAAAACACATAATTGGAATTTTAGCATTTATCCTTTTTTTGGTGTGTCAAGCATTTTTTCTGATGATTATAATTATCAAATTTCATATTCCGGGGAATTCTCGAAATATTGGAATAAATACTTTTATTCAAAAGACAGGAAATATGACAAATTGAATTTCTTTGGAATGAGCTATGGATACTTAGGCTACATGGGACGTAATGGAGGTAATCAGGTTTATTCCATGGCAGAAAAAGAATCCGTTTTGGAAGAAGTTGAAGTAATTGAATATAAAAAACCTCTTATTCTTAAAGATGAAGGTGCTGATAAAAAGTATAATGTAAAAAAAGAACAAATTCAAATTAGGAAGAACCTGCAAGAACTTGCATTCTTTTATCCTCAGCTACAAACTGATAAAAACGGAGAATTGGAATTGAATTTTACCTCACCAGAAGCACTTACAAAATGGAAATTAATGTTGCTTGCTCATTCAAAAAAACTTGAAATTGGTAAAAAAAGAAAATTTATTGTTACACAAAAAAAATTGATGCTAACAACAAACAACCCAAGATTTTTAAGATATGGTGATATAATTAAATACTCTTCAAAGCTTAGCAACATTTCGGATAAAAATCAAAAGGGAGAAATAGAATTACAATTACTTGACCCTTATACCCTAATGCCTCTTGACAAAAAGTTTGGATTAAAAACCACAAAATATTATTTTGAAATAAAAAGCAAAGAAAACAAAAATTTTGTTTGGGAAATAAAAGTTCCCGAAGCTTTGGAAATGGTAGTTTTTAGAGTAATTGCTTCTACGCAAAACTTTAGTGACGGTGAAGAAAATATTATTCCTATTTTTCCTGATAAAATCCTTGTTACAGAATCTTTGCCACTTTATGTTAAAGAAGGTGAAAGCAAAACATTTACTTTTGATAAACTCATTAATTCAAAGGAATCAAAGACTTTAACAAATCAATCTCTTAGTCTTGAAATAAGCTCCAACCCTGCTTGGTATGCAGTTATGTCTTTGCCTTATCTCATTGAATTTCCTTACGAATGTAATGAGCAATTATTTAGTCGTTTTTATGCAAATACCATTTCAAGTAATATCATTAACTCAGATGCAAGAATTAAAAATGTTTTTGAAAAATGGAAAAATACTGATGCTTTAAAATCGCCATTACAAAAGAATGAAGAACTAAAATCCTTAATGCTCGAAGAAACTCCATGGGTACTTGCAGGAAAAAATGAAACAGAACAAAGACAACTTATAGGATTGCTTTTTGATGAAAATAATATCAATAACCAACTTAATGAAACTATAAATAAATTAAAAGATAATCAACTTTCTGATGGTTCATGGGCATGGTTTAAAGGCATGAAAGGAAGCAGATTTATTACTCAATATATTATTTCAGGATTCGGGCATTTGAAAAATCTAAATATGAATATCCAAAACAAAAAGGATGTTGATGAGATGATTGAGAAAGCAATAAGGTACATGGATAATCAAATGCTTAAAGATTACAAACAATTGAAAAAAAACAAAGTTGATATGAATAAAAATCATCTCGGATATTTTGAAATTCAGTATTTGTATTCCCGAAGTTTTTATCCGAATATCAATAAAAGCATTGAAGTTTTAAAGGTATTTAATTATTGGACAAAACAAGCGGAAAAATATTGGTTAAAGCAAAATTTGATGTCTAAAGCTATGATTTCACTTTCATTAAAAAGAGCAGGTAAAGAAGAAGTAGCAAAAAATATAATTGCTTCGTTAAAAGAATATTCAACAACGAATGAAGAACTTGGAATGTATTGGAAAACAAATGCTTCTTCATATTTCTGGTATTCTGCACCAATTGAAACACAGGCAATTCTTATCGAAGCTTTTGATGAGGTAACAAAAGATGAAGATGCAGTAAACGATATGAAAATTTGGCTATTGAAACAAAAACAGCTTCAAAGTTGGAAGACTACAAAATCAACAGCAGATGCTTGTTATGCCTTGCTACTGAGAGGTAATGATTGGCTTTCGAGTGGTGATGGTTTAAAAATTTATATTAATGATAAGAAATTTGATGTTCCTAAAGAACAGAAGGAAGAAGGAACAGGATATTTTAAACATAGATGGGAACAGAACTCAATAAAACCTGAATACGGAAAAATAAAATTATCAAAATCTGATAAAGGAATTGCTTGGGGAGCAATGCATTGGCAATATTTTGAACAGATGGATAAAATAACTTCCCACAAAACTCCATTAAGTTTAACAAAAGAAGTGTTTGTTGAAAAAAATACAAATGCAGGAGCTGTTATTAATAAAGTTACCGAAAATTCTTCACTTCAAATCGGAGATAAAGTTAAAATCAGAATAGTATTGAAAGTTGACAGAGCAATGGAATTTATTCACATGAAAGATTTGCGTGCTACCTCTTTAGAGCCTATTCAAAATCTATCGGGCTACAAATGGCAAGCTGGATTGGGTTATTACCAAAGCATTAAAGATGCATCGGTTAATTTCTTTTTCGACTGGCTACCAAAAGGAACTTATGTTTTTGAATACTCATTGCGTGTAAGTCAAGCAGGTGTTTTCCAAAATGGAATTACAACTATCCAAAGTATGTACGCTCCTGAATTTAATAGCCATTCGGAAGGAGTGAAATTGAGAGTTGAGGGGGATGATTGAGGTGCAAGATGCAGGATGCAAGATGCAGGATGCAAGATGCAGGATGCAAGATGCAGGATGCAAGATACAGGATGTAAGATGCTGGATGCAGGATGCAGGATGCAGGATGCAAGATGCAGGATGCAGGATGCAGGATGCAGGATGACTGCCGACTGAGGACTGTTGACTTCTTTTATTTGAAAGCTCCAAGATACCATCATTGCGAAGGAAGAATGACTGAAGCAATCGGATGAAAGAATTGTTTATTTGTTTATTTGGTGATTTGTTTCAATAGTCATTTAGTGGTCATTTGCTTCGCTGTCATTTAATTGTCATTAAGTTGTTTAT